>DASZJC010000269.1:0-1966 GCA_035948495.1 Xanthobacteraceae bacterium
TCGGCGATCAGCTTGGCGTACATGTGCATGACGAGGTCGTTGTCCTCGGCGTGGATGACGCCGAGCCCCCCGTGCGCGGAGAGCACCTTGAATATCTCCCAGATGTCGCCGAAGTCGACCATGCGGCCCTGCCGGCTCGGCAGGATGTTGGTGGTGAATATCTTCACCGTCGGGTAGCCGGCCTCGATCGCCTCGGCGAGCTCGCCCATGTGGTGCGCCGGCGGATCGGCCGAGGCCATCAGGTGATAGGCCCAGTCGCACGAGCTTCTGCCGACGAAGTCCTTATCGCGCGACTCGATGGCCGCCCGGATGCCGTCCGCCCGCCAGTAGGCGAAATCGATCAAGGTGGTGGTGCCGCCCCACAGCGCCGCCTGCCCGACGTGATCCGGCCCCTTGGTGGTGAGCGTCGTGCCGTCCGGCAGGATCCACGGATGATGCATGTGGACGTGCGGATCGATGCCTCCCGGGATCACGATCTTGCCGGCCGCATCGATAACCCGCGTCGCTGTCGCGTCGGCGAGCGTGCCCGGCGCCGCCACCGCCGCGATCGCCTCACCCTGGATCGCCACGTCGCAGCGCGCCACGCCTTGCGGTGTCACCACGTCGCCGCCGCGGATGATCAGATCGAGCATGGCGTCATCCTCCCCTATGGCGAGCCGACTCTAGAGCATGATCCCCTACAGCACGATCCCGAAAACGCCCGCCCCGGCCACAACCGCCCGATTGACCGCCGCTGGCCGTTCATCGATGTGCCCGTTCAACGAGGAACCCCGCACGCGGGTTCCGCGTTCGTGCGATCTCGCGCGGCCGGCGAGCTTCATTTCACCTTGGAAGCGATCACTTGGCGGTACGGTCGACAGGCTGATCGAATAGCGCGCAAAACGGTTGACTCCGATCCGCCCAGTTCGGAACTCAGCTAGCCTTGAGCGAGGAAGGGCTGACGTGACAGTCGAGCGGATCGATTATCAGGCCGGCAGCGTGAGGGGCAAAGGCGCGCTGATATGGAATGAGACCAGACCTACCGGATGCTCGACGACTTCATCCCGGACGCCTTCACCAACAAGCTTTAAGCGAGCTACAGGCCGAGAGCATAGGAGGGTCGCCGCGGGTCGGCGCCGCCCTTCATGACGCCGGTCTCGTGATCGGCGACGATGGTGCACACGGCGCCGGCAAGCCAGGTCCAGTCGGGCCACCACGCGACCTTGTGGCCGAGATGCGCGAGCGCCTCGCCGGTCGCTTTCTCGATGCGGCCCTCCAGGTTGAGGCGGCCCGGATGGTAGGCATGCGGCTCGAACGACGACGGGAAGCTGTAGGAGGCAACCCGCGGGGCCTCGATCGCTTCCTGCGGCTCCATCCCGAACAGATGGATGTTGAGAAACACCTGCAGCATGGCCTGCGTCTGCACGTCGCCGCCGGGCGTGCCGAACGGCATCGCCATCTTGCCGGGCTCGATCGCGATCGCCGGGTTGGGGGTGAGCCGCGGCCGCTTGCCGGGCGCGACGCCCGACGGATGGTCGGGGTCGGCCCAGTTCTGGCTGCCGCGCGACGACGGAATGATTCCGAGGCCCGGCACCACCGGCGCGGTGTGCGAACCGTCGCTCGGCGTCGCCGAGAACACGTTGCCGTGCCGGTCGATGGCGCAGACATAGGACGTGTCGAGCTCGGGGGCCTGCCAGACGCGCTCCGGCACCGGTCCGGCGCCGCGCCGCACGGCTTCGCGCGACTGCGGCATGGGGGTGGGATCGCCGGGCGGCGGCATTTCCGGCCAGGCGCGATCGGGCCTTATCTGCTCGCGGCGCCGGCGCGCGTAATCGCGCGACAGCAGCGCCTCGATCGGCACGTCGACGAGCCGCGGATCGCCGAAATAGGCCTCGCGGTCGGCAAAGGCGAGCTTCACCGCCTCGGTGATGCGATGCAGATAGCCGGGCGAGTTGTGGCCGAGCGCGCGCAGCTCCGCGCCGTCCAA
>DASZJC010000270.1:0-4514 GCA_035948495.1 Xanthobacteraceae bacterium
CGGAGCTGCCATGTCGCTCGATGCCGACACCATCGTCGATCGCCGCCGCATGCGGCGCAAGCTGACCTTCTGGCGCGTGGTCGCGATCCTTCTTCTGATCGCCGGGGCGGCGGCCGCGGTCGCCATCTCGCGGCCCGGCGGAGAACTGGCCGAAGCGTCCGGCAACTACATCGCGCGGCTGACGATCAGCGGGCTGATCCGCGGCGACGAGGATCGGGTCGAGTCGCTCGACCAGCTCGGCAAGTCGCGCGTGCGCGCCGTCGTCGTGCACGTCGACAGCCCGGGCGGCACCACCGCGGGCGCCGAGCAGCTCTACCAGGCGCTGCGTCGCCTCGCCGCCAAGAAGCCGACCGTGGTCGTGGTCGACGGGCTCGCGGCGTCGGGCGGATACCTCGCCGCGATCGCGGCCGACCACATCGTCTCCCAGGACACGTCCCTGGTCGGCTCGATCGGCGTGCTGTTCCAATATCCCAACATCACCGACCTCCTGAAGACGCTCGGCGTCAAGGTCGAGGAGATCAAATCCTCTCCGCTCAAGGCCGCCCCCAACGGCTATGAGCCCACCAGCCCCGAGGCGCGCGCGGCGCTCGAGGCGATCGTCAAGGATTCCTACGACTGGTTCCGCGGCCTGGTGAAGGACCGCCGCCGGCTCGACGACGCCGCGCTCGAGCGCGTCGCCGACGGACGCGTGTTCACCGGCCGCCAGGGCCTCGAGCTCAAGCTCGTCGACGAACTCGGCAACGAGCAGACGGCGGTCGCCTGGCTCGCCAAGGAAAAAGGCGTCGACGCCAACCTGCCGGTGCGCGAGTGGCACCTCAAGTCGCGATTCGGCGACCTGTCGTTTCTGCATCTTGCCGCGGTCGCCGTGCTCGACGCGGTGGGTCTGAATTCGCTCGCCCGGCGCATCGAGGGCTCGGGAGCCGTGCAGGCGGTCGACAGTCTCAATCTTGACGGTCTATTGGCCCTTTGGCACCCTCCGACCGGCAACTAGGGTTGCACCGCGTTTGCGGCCTGGCGCGAGGGAGCGGTTCGTCGACCGAGGACGGCAATGTCGATGATCAAGTCTGAACTCGTTCAGCGCATCTCCGCGCAGAACCCGCACCTCTACCAGCGCGACGTCGAGAACATCGTCAACGCGATCCTCGGCGAAATCGTCAACGCGCTCGCGCGCGGGGACCGCGTGGAGCTGCGCGGCTTCGGCGCCTTCTCGGTCAAGCACCGGCCGGCGCGCACCGGGCGCAATCCGCGCACCGGCGCCCACGTCTCGGTCGACCGCAAAAGCGTTCCGTTCTTCAAGACCGGCAAGGAAATGCGCGAGCGCCTCAATCGCAGCTGACGCCCGCGCAGGCGGCGGCGCGAGCGCAACACGCGGAGCTGCCATGATGCGCAAGATCCTCGCCGCCGTCGTATTGATCCCGCTCGCCATCCTGATGGTGATGTTCGCGGTGGCGAACCGGGCGAGCGTCGCGATCTCGCTCGATCCGTTCTCCTCGGCGGCGCCCGCCCTCGCGGTGCACGTGCCGCTGTTTCTCGCGCTTCTGCTCGCGCTGATCGTCGGCGTGCTGGCCGGCGGCGTTGCCGCCTGGCTCAAGCAGTCGAAATGGCGCCGCGCCGCCCGCCGCCTCGAGCGCGACCTGCGCGCCGCCCGCGCCGACGCCGAGGACGCGCACCGCCGCCTCGCCGCCGCGCAAAGCGCGCCGCCCGCGCCCCCGATCCCGTCGATCGCCTATCGCCGTCCGCCCGCGGCGTGAGCTCGTTTCGTGTCGGTCGTCGCGACGTGATAGGATGACTTGACCGGTCGTCATCGCCCGCGCAGGCGGGCGATCCAGTAAACGTCGACATTCGACGCCTCGCGCGGCGCTTCGATCGCGACCTTGATGGACACCGGATACCCTGCTATCGCGGGGCATGACGAAGACAGCGAGATCTATCAAATAAACCGCATGACCCTCCTCGTGAAAATCTGCGGGCTGCGCACGGAGGAGACGCTCGACGTCGCGCTCGAGGCGGGCGCGGATTTCGTCGGCTTCGTGTTCTTTCCACCTTCGCCCCGCCACCTCGGCTACGAGGCCGCGCGTGCGCTGGGAGCGCGCGTCAAGGGCCGCGCCGGCAAGGTCGCGCTCACGGTCGATGCCGACGACGCGACGCTCGCCGCAATCGTCGAGGCGCTCGCTCCCGACATGCTCCAGCTGCACGGCAAGGAGCCGCCGGCGCGCGTTGCCGCCATCAAACGACGGTTCGGCCTGCCGGTGATGAAGGCAATCGCCGTCGAGGCGCGCGGCGACCTCGCGGCGGTCGCTGCCTACGCCGGTGTCGCCGATCGGCTGCTGTTCGACGCCCGCGCGCCGCGCGAGGCGACGCGGCCGGGCGGGCTCGGCAAGCCGTTCGACTGGCACCTGCTCGAGAACCTTGACCCCGGCGTTCCGTTCATGCTCTCAGGCGGGCTCGACGCCGGCAACGTGGCCGAGGCGCTGCGATTGACGCGCGCTCCCGGCGTCGACGTCTCCTCCGGCGTCGAACGGACGCCGGGCGAAAAGGATCCGGACAAGATTCGCGCCTTCATGCGTGCCGCGCGCGCCGCCGAGGACGAGCTTGCCGGCAAAATCATGAGCAGCGCATGACCGTTCAGCAGCCCAACACCTTCCGCGCCGGTCCCGATGAGCGCGGCCATTTCGGCATCTACGGCGGCCGCTTCGTCGCCGAGACATTGATGCCGCTGATCCTGGAACTCGAGCAGGCCTACGCGGCCGCCAAGGACGATCCGGCGTTCCAGGCCGAGCTGGGCGGCTATCTCACGCATTACGTCGGCCGGCCGAGCCCGCTCTATTTCGCCGAACGGCTGACCGAGCACTGCGGCGGCGCCAAAATCTATTTCAAGCGCGACGAGCTCAACCACACCGGCGCCCACAAGGTGAACAACGTGCTCGGCCAGATCATGGTGGCGCGCCGCATGGGCAAGAAGCGCATCATCGCCGAGACCGGCGCCGGCCAGCACGGCGTCGCCACCGCGACCGTGTGCGCGCGCTTCGGCCTCGACTGCGTCGTCTACATGGGCGCGGTCGACATCGAGCGGCAGAAGCCCAACGTGTTCCGCATGAAAATGCTGGGCGCCGAGGTGATCCCGGTGCAGTCCGGCTCGAAGACCCTCAAGGACGCCATGAACGAGGCGCTGCGGGACTGGGTCACCAACGTCGAGACGACGTTCTACTGCATCGGCACCGTCGCCGGCCCGCATCCCTATCCGATGATGGTGCGCGACTTCCAATCGATCATCGGCCGCGAGACCCGCGAGCAGATGATGGCGGCCGAGGGGCGGCTGCCGGATTCGCTCATCGCCTGCATCGGCGGCGGCTCCAACGCCATGGGGCTGTTCCATCCGTTCCTCGACGACCAGGGAATCGAGATCTACGGCGTCGAGGCGGCCGGCCACGGCCTCTCGAGCGGGCTGCACGCCGCCTCGATCGCGGGCGGCCGGCCCGGCGTGCTGCACGGCAACCGCACCTATTTGCTGATGGACGACGACGGCCAGATCAAGGAAGCGCACTCGATTTCCGCGGGGCTCGACTATCCGGGCATCGGGCCCGAGCATTCCTGGCTCAACGACGCCGGGCGCGTCACCTATCTGTCGGCGACCGACGAGGAGGCGCTCGCGGCGTTCCAGCTGTGCTGCAAGCTCGAAGGCATCATCCCGGCGCTCGAGCCGGCGCACGCGCTCGCCAAGGTGACCGACCTGGCGCCCAAGAAGCCGAAGGACCACCTGATGGTGATGAACATGTGCGGGCGCGGCGATAAGGACATATTCACCGTCGCCGACCACCTCGGGAGTCGGATCGCATGACGACGCGAATCGATCGTCGCTTCGCGGCGCTCAAACAGGAGGGCCGCGCCGCGCTCGTCACCTTCGTGACCGCGGGCGACCCGGACTACGCGACCTCGCTGGCGATCCTCACAGCCGCGCCGGCGGCGGGCGCGGACGTCGTCGAACTGGGCATGCCGTTCACCGACCCGATGGCGGACGGCCCGGCCGTGCAGGCGTCGTCACTGCGCGCCCTCAAAGGCGGGCAGACGCTGCGCAAGACGCTCGATCTGGTGCGCGCGTTCCGCGCCGACGACGGTGACACCCCGATCGTGCTGATGGGCTACTACAATCCGATCTACATCTACGGGGTCGCGCGTTTTTTGACGGACGCGACGACGGCGGGCGTCGACGGGCTGATCGTGGTCGATCTGCCGGCCGAAGAGGACGACGAGTTGTGCCTGCCGGCGCTCAAGGCCGGGTTCAACTTCATTCGCCTCGCGACGCCGACGACCGACGACAAGCGCCTGCCGGCCGTGCTCGCCAATACGTCGGGCTTCGTCTACTACGTGTCGATCACCGGCATCACCGGCATGGCGACCCCCGAGTTCGGCCGGGTCGCCCAGGCGGTCGCGCGCATCAAGCGCCATACGGATTTGCCGATTGCGGTGGGCTTCGGGGTTAAGAACGTCGAGCACGCGCGCGCGATCGCGCAAGG
>DASZJC010000271.1:0-3365 GCA_035948495.1 Xanthobacteraceae bacterium
CGGCAGCGCCAACAGCAACAGGAACACCGTCACCAGCTGCGACCACACGAATAGCGGCATCTTGTGCATGGTCATGCCGGGCGCGCGCATGTTGAAGATCGTGGTGATGAAGTTGATGGCGCCGAGGATCGACGAAGCGCCGGCAAGATGAAGCGACAGGATCACGAAATCCATCGCCGGGCCGGGATGGCCGTAGGTCGACAGCGGTGCATAGATGGTCCATCCGGTGCCGGCGCCCAGTGCGCCCGGCTCACCTTCGAAGAACATCGACGACAGCAGCAACGCGAACGACGCCGGCAGCAGCCAGAACGAGATATTATTCATGCGCGGGAACGCCATGTCCGGCGCGCCGATCATCAGTGGCACCATCCAGTTGCCGAAGCCGCCAATCATTGCCGGCATGATCATGAAGAAGATCATGATCAGACCGTGCGCGGTGACGAAGACGTTGTACCTGTGCGGATCGCTGAACAGCTGCATGCCGGGATGCTGCAGCTCGTAGCGGATGGCGATCGAGAGGCAGGCGCCGATCGCGCCGGCGACGAGGGCGAACACGAGGTACATCGTGCCGATGTCCTTGTGGTTCGTCGAATACACGTAGCGGCGCCATCCGGTCGGATGATCGTGCGCCTCGTGCGCGCCGTGGGCGAGTGCGGTGGCGTCCATGGTCGGGTCCTTCGCCGTTGTCGTTGCGCTCTGCCTGCGGTCGGATCGCGTTACTCGGCCGCCGCCGGGACGGCCGCGAGCGCCGTGGGCGGGGCCACGTCGTCACGCGCGAATTTCTTCTTGGCCTGCTCGACCCAGGCGGCGAAATCGGCCTCGCTGACAACGCGCACCGCGATCGGCATGAAGGCGTGGTCGCGCCCGCACAGTTCCGAGCACTGGCCGTAATACATGCCCTCGCGCAGCGCCTTGAACCAGGTCTCGTTGAGGCGGCCGGGAATGGCGTCGATCTTGATGCCGAACGAGGGGACCGCAAACGAGTGGATCACACCCGCCGCGTCCCCGGTGACCTGGACGCGCACGATCTTGTTGACCGGGACCACCACGTCGTTGTCGACGGCGAGCAGCCGCGGCTCGTTCGGTTTCTGCTTCGGCCGATCGGTTTCGTCGAGCATGCGCGAATCGAACTCGAACTTGCCGTTATCGGGATAGCTGTAGGTCCAGTACCACTGATTGCCGGTCGCCTTCAGGGTGAGGTCGGCGGGCGGCGTGTTCCGCTCGTAGAACAGCAGCTTGAACGAGGGGATCGCGATCCCGGTGAGGATCATGATCGGCACGACCGTCCAGATGACCTCGATCAGCGTGTTGTGGGTGCTGCGCGAGGGGGTCGGATTGGCGCGCCGGTTGAAGCGCACGGCGATGACGAGCAACAGCACCAGCACGAAGGCCGTGATGGCGGTGATCACGTACAGCAGGGCATCGTGGAACGAGGCGATGTCGTTCATCACCGGGGTTGCCGCGTCCTGAAAGCCCAGTTGCCACGGGGCAGGCTGTCCGGACTCGGCGAACGCGGCGCCGCCGCCCATGAGCACGGCGAGCGCCACCGTCGCCACGCCGATCAACCGCGAGAGCACCTGCATCGCCGTGTTCGCTCCTTCGACGAGGGCCGGCCGTGACCGGCCGCTTCGCACCGCCCGGAAATGCCGGTGCTCGCTTGACCCGCTGCGCGCGGCCGAGATGCCGGCGAGCTCCGGGCGCGGGCGAGGCCGGCGGGGCGGAGCCGGGCTTCTCAAACCACAATTCGCTCCCGGTCGCAACGCGGTTTGTTGCGCACGCGCTGCGACAAACCGCAAGCGCGCCGGCGGGCGGGATCGGGTCGGGTTTGGCGGCGATTTGCGGCGATCCGGGGGCGGCCAAGCTTGACTCCGCGGGTCCGGCGTGCACGGGAGACGGCACATCGGTATTGGTGCAGCGAATCGCCTAGGGGGGCGGACGCGGGCCCGATCGGACCGCACGAGCCGAAGTCCGTGACCGCGCCGCGCCGAGCATCGAGGGACGCGACGATGGGTATTTTCCGCGTGCCGCCACGGCAGCATGAGCGCAGGATCAACCGGGCCGGGCTCGCCCGGCCGCTGGCGCTGGCGCTGACGGCGCTCGTCGGGCTCGCCGGCGCCGCCGCGGCGCAGGGCGTGGTCAAGTCGGTGCACGGCGATTGGCAGATCCGCTGCGATACTCCGCCCGGCGCCCAGAGCGAGCAATGCGCGCTCATCCAGAGCGTCACCGCCGAGGACCGCCCGAATGTCGGCCTCACCGTGATCGTGCTCAAAACCGCCGATCAGAAGTTCCGCCTGATGCGGGTGCTGGCGCCGCTCGGGGTGCTGCTTCCCAACGGGCTCGGCCTGCGCATCGACGCCGTCGACGTGGGCAAGGTCGCGTTCGTGCGCTGCCTGCCGAACGGGTGCGTCGCCGAGGTGGTCGTCAACGACGACCTGATGAACAAGCTGCGCAACGGCCAGACCGCGACCTTCATCATCTTCCAGACACCGGAAGAGGGCATCGGCATTCCGGTGAGCCTGAAGGGCTTCGGCGAAGGCTTCGACAAATTGCCGTAGCGCCGTAGCCGCATGAGCCCGCGCAGCGGGCGACATGCGGGACTGCCGCCCCCGGATTTCGCGCTGCGCGCTCATCCGGGCTACAAGATCCCGCCGTCGCTGCTTATCTTGCGGGCAACGCGCAACCCGGAACGACTTATGACCGACCCTTCCACCGACCCGTCGCTCGCCTCGCTGATCGACCGCGCCAACCTCGACCGCACCGGCGTGCGCCGGCACCTCGCGCGCGGGTTTGCCGGGGCCGACGACGGCGAGTTCTATCTCGAGTACCGCCAAACCGAGGCGCTGGTGTTCGACAACGGCCGCCTCAAGCAGGCGACGTTCGACACCACCCAGGGCTTCGGGCTGCGCGCCGTCAAGGGCGAGGCGGTCGGCTATGCCCATGCCTCGGACCTCTCCGACCAGGCGCTGGGCCGGGCGGCCGACGCCGTGTCCGCGGTGCGTGGCGGCTATTCGGGAACCTACGGGCAGGCGCCCGCGCGCACCAACGCGCGGCTCTACGGCGACGACAACCCGCTCGCCGCGCCCGGCTTCGAGGCCAAGGTCCGGCTGCTCGAGACGATCGACGCCTATGCGCGCGGCAAGGACGCGCGCGTGCGTCAGGTTTCGGTGAGCCTCGGGGCGACCTGGCAGGTGGTCGAAATCCTGCGCGCGGACGGGGAGACCTATCGCGACATCCGCCCGCTGGTGCGGGTCAACGTGTCGGTCGTGGCGGGCGACGGCGACCGGCAGGAGACCGGCAGCCATGGCCACGGCGGGCGCGAGGGCTATGCGCGCTTCATCGAGACCGGCGCCTGGCAGAGCGCGGCC
>DASZJC010000272.1:0-1942 GCA_035948495.1 Xanthobacteraceae bacterium
CGGCTTCCTCGCCGAGGACGAGCCGGTGCAGCTGGTGACGTTCCGGGCCGAGGCGACCGGGCTCGTCGCCAAGGCGACCTTGGCGCAAGAACCAATGAGCGGCGCCGACGCGAGCGGCGCCGTCCGCGCGCGCCGCGACGTCTGGATCGCCGAGGAGGAGCGCAACGTGCCCTGCCAGGTCTACGAGCGCGACCGGCTCAAGCCCGGCAACCGCTTCCTGGGTCCGGCGATCGTCGAGCAGATGGACGCCACCACCTTGGTGCTGTCCGGCATGGCGGCGCGGGTCGACGCGTACCTCAACCTGATCCTGGAGGCGGCATGAACGAAGCCACAGCGCCGGCGCTGGCGCTCGATCCGATCACCGTCGAGGTGATCGGCGCCGCGCTCTCGTCCATCGTCGAGGAGACCGGCGAGGCGCTGATCCGCGCGTCGTTCTCGACCAACGTCAAGGAGCGGCGCGACTGCTCGACCGCGCTGTTCGACGTGCACGGCCGCACGCTGTGCCAGGCCGAGCACATCCCGATGCATCTCGGCAGTTTCATCGGCATCCTCTCGCACGTGCTCAAGCATCATCCGATCGCCGGCATGCGCCCGGGCGACGTGTTCGTCGGCAACGACGCCTACGCGGGCGGCGGCACCCACCTGCCCGACATCGTGCTGGCCGAGCCGATCTTCGTCGACGGCGCGATCATCGCATGGACCGTCAACCTCGCGCACCACGCCGACTTCGCCGATCGCGGCCACGCGCACATCTATCAGGAAGGCCTGCGCATCCCGCCGATCCGCCTCTACCGCGCCGGCGAGTTGCAGCAGGACGTGCTCGACCTCATCCTGCTCAACTGCCAGGTGCCGCGCGAGCGCCTCTCCGACCTGCGCGCCCAGATGGCGGCGAACCGGCTCGGCGTGCAGCGGTTCCAGGCGCTGTGCGCGAAGTACGGCGTCGCGACCGTGCTCAAGGCCGGCGAGGCGCTGCTCGACTATGCCGAGCGCAAGATGCGGGCCGGCATCGCCGCCATTCCGGACGGCGTCTATCGCTTCGCCGACCTATTCGAAAATGCCGAGATCGATGGCGAGATGCCGATTTCGGTCGAGGTAACGGTCGCGGGCGATTCGATGCGGTTGCACTTCGAGAGCCCGCCGCAGGCACGCGCCGGCATCAACATGACCTACACGGCGCTGCTCGCGACGGTTTATTACACGGTCAAATCGATCGTCGATCCGACCATCCTGCCGAACGCGGGCCTCGCGCGCCCGCTCACCGTGACGGCCCCCGACGGCACCCTGCTCAACTGCACGCACCCCGCCGCGGTGAACGGGCGCACGCAGACCTGCCAGCGCGTCGCCGATTTGATCATCGGTGCGCTCGCGCAGGCGGTGCCGGAGCGCGTGACCGCGTGCTCCAACAGCTGCTGCACGATTGTCACCTTCGTCGGTCATCAGCCGCGCGATAACAGCATCTGGGTCTATCTCGAGACCATCGGCGGCGGCGGCGGCGCGCGCCCGAACAAGGACGGCCTCGACGGCGTGCACGTGCACATCACCAACACCTCGAACCTGCCGGTCGAGGCGCTCGAGATCGAATATCCGCTCACTCTGATGCGCTACGAGCTGGTCGACGGTTCCGGCGGCCCGGGAAAATTCCGCGGCGGCATGGGACTGCGCCGCGTCTATCGCGCCGAGGCCGAATGCCAGGTGCGGCTCGACCTGTCGCGTCTGCGCTCGGACTCCTGGGGGCTGTTCGGCGGCGGCGCCGGCGCGCGCAGCCGCAGCGTGTGCAGTCCCGGCCTGGTGTTCGAGCGCGACAACGCGACGGTTCAGGCCGGTCAATGGTTCGAAATCATCACGCCGGGTGCCGGCGGCTACGGGCCCCCCGCGCAGCGCGACCGCGCCGCGGTCGGCCGCGATGTCGCGCAGGATGTGATCGATGCGCCGACGGCGCGCG
>DASZJC010000273.1:0-5013 GCA_035948495.1 Xanthobacteraceae bacterium
CCGATCGAGATGGTCACGTCGAGCGCGGCCGCCCCGGCGCGGATGGCGAACGGCTCGCTGGCGATGCGCCGGCGGATGCGCTCGGCGACGATCGCGGCGACCGCCATGTCGGTCTCCGGCATGACGATGACGAACTCCTCGCCGCCGTAGCGGCAGGCGAGGTCGATGCCGCGGATCGATTTCTTCACCCGGGTGGCGAACTCGCGCAGCACGTCGTCGCCGGCGTCGTGCCCGTGCACGTCGTTGACCGCCTTGAAATAATCGATGTCGATGACGAGGAGCGCGAGCGGCTTGCCGCGGGCGAGCGCCTGCTCGACCAGCGTCGTCACATGGCTCTCCATGTAGCGGCGGTTGTGCAGGCCGGTGAGCGGATCGGTGATCGCCAGCTCCATCGACATCTGCACGTTGTCGCGCAGCCGCGCGCCGTAGCGGCGCTTGCGGATCTGCGTGCGCACCCGCGCCAGCATCTCGTTCGGGTCGACCGGCCGCCCCAGGTAGTCGTTGATGCCGATCTCGAGCCCGCGCAGGAGCCGCGCGTTGTCCTCGGCCTCGACCACGACCAGGATCGGCACGTTGCGCGTGCGCTCGAGCGAGCGCAGCTGGCTGCACAGGCGCAGGCCGTCGAAATTCTCGAAGCCGAGCGAGACGATCACCAGGTCGTAGTCGCCTTCCGCCGCATGAAACAGCGCCTCGTGCGGATCGACCTCGACGTCCACCCGGTGCTCGCCGGCCAGCACCTTGGCGATGCGCTCGTAGGAGGCGCGGCGGTCGTCGATGACGAGGATGCGGCCGCCCCGCCCGGAATCGGTCAGGCTCGCCAGCAGCGGATCCTGGATGCCGATCTCCTTGGAGGTGAGCGCGCGCATGCGCAATTCGTCGGTGACGAGCTTGAGCCGGGTGAGCGAACGCACGCGCGCGACGAGCGCGATGTCGGAGACCGGCTTGGTGAGAAAGTCGTCGGCGCCGGCCTCGAGCCCGCGCACCCGGTCGGACGGCTGGTCGAGCGCGGTGACCATCACCACCGGGATGTGATGGGTCTTGGCGCCGGCCTTGAGCCGGCGGCACACCTCGAACCCGTCCATCTCCGGCATCATCACGTCGAGCAGCACGATGTCGCATTGCGCCCGTTCGCAGATCGCCAGCGCCTCCGCGCCGCTCGTGGCGGTGACGACGTCGAAATATTCGGCGGTGAGGCGCGCCTCCAGCAGCTTGGCGTTGGCCGGCACGTCGTCGACGACGAGAACCCGCGCGGTCATCGGCCTTTCCCTTCAGGCATTGCCGAGGAAATGACGGACGGTCTCGAGAAACTTGCCGACCGAAATCGGCTTCGACAGGTAGGCCTCGCAGCCCCCCTCGCGGATGCGCTCCTCGTCGCCCTTCATGGCGAAGGCGGTGACCGCAACCACCGGGATCGCCTGCAGATCCGGGTCGTCCTTGAGCCACTTGGTCACTTCGAGGCCCGAGACCTCCGGCAGCTGGATGTCCATCACGATCAGGTCGGGCCGGTGCTTGCGGGCGAGATCGAGCGCTTCGATGCCGTTGCGGGTTCCCACGGTGTGATACCCATGCGCCTCCAATAGATCGTGGAAGAGCTTCATGTTGAGCTCGTTGTCTTCCACGATCAGGACGGTCTTCGCCACCCCCAACCCCCTCCCCGGCCGCGGCGCGGTTTGCGCCGTCCGGGTCATCCGCGCCCCTTAATTCATGCGCGGAACCTAGTTGGGATATATTACGGAAAGGCAAACGGATAGCCATGCAAACCCGCGCTTCCATGCGCCGCGATGCCGCGGAATCCCTGGCGGTTCAGGTGCTTACGTTCCTCGCCGGGGACCCCGAGCGCCTGGCGCGATTCCTCGCGCTCACCGGCATCGGGCCGGACCGGATCAGGGCCGCCGCGGCGAGCCCGGGGTTTCTCGCCGGCGTCCTCGACCACGTGGCGTCGGAGGAGGCGCTGTTGATGGCGTTCGCGGAGCAGAGCGGGATCGACCCGGCCGACGTCGCGCGGGCGCGTCAGGCGCTCGCCGGGCCGGTAATCAGTGACCAGTAATCAGACGGAACGACGCGGCTGCGCTGGTCACTGGTCACTGGTCACCGGCGACTGATCACTGGAGGGGCCATGCCCGGCTTCTGCCGCGACTGCCTTGCCGACGCGAGCGAGCCCGCCGCGCGCTGCGCCGCCTGCGGGTCGCCGCGGGTCGTGGCCCACGACGAGATCGCGCGGCTTGCCATCGCCCACGTCGACTGCGACGCGTTCTACGCCACGATCGAGAAGCGCGACGACCCGAGCCTGCGCGATCAGCCGGTGATCGTCGGCGGCGGCAAGCGCGGGGTGGTCGCCGCCGCCTGCTACATCGCGCGCACCTACGGGGTGCGCTCGGCCATGCCGATGTTCACGGCGCGGCGGCTGTGCCCGCACGCCGCCGTCGTCCCTCCCGACATGGAGAAATACGTCAAGGTCGGGCGCGAGGTGCGCCGCCTGATGCTGGAGCTGACCCCGCAGGTCGAGCCGCTGTCGATCGACGAGGCGTTCATGGATCTGACCGGCACCGAGCGCCTGCACCGCATGACGCCGGCGAAATCGCTCGCCCGCTTCGCCACGCGGGTCGAACAGGCGCTCGCCATCACGGTCTCGATCGGGCTCTCGGTCAACAAATTCCTGGCGAAGATCGCCTCCGACCTCGACAAGCCGCGCGGCTTTGCCGTGCTGGGCGGCGCGCAGGCGCGCGCGTTCCTGGCGGCCAAGCCGGTCGGCTTCATCTGGGGGGTCGGCAAGGCGAGCGAGAAGCGGCTCGCGCGCGACGGATATTTCACCGTGGCGGACCTTGCCGCGGCGCCGGAGGGGGAACTCGCGCGCCGCTACGGCGCCGAGGGGCTGCGCCTCGCGCGGCTTTCCCGCGGCATCGACGAGCGCAAGGTGACGCCCGAGCGCGAAGCCAAGAGCGTGTCGGCGGAGACGACGTTCGACCGCGATCTTGCGGCGCTGCGGCCGCTCGAGCGCCGGCTGTGGTCGCTCGCCGAGAAGGTCTCGGCCCGGCTCAAGGCGAGCGGGCTTGCCGGCGCCACGGTCACGCTCAAGCTCAAGACCGACGACTTCAAGCTGCGCACCCGCGCCCGTGCGCTCGGCGACCCGACCCAGCTGGCGGAGAAAATATTCGCCGCCGGGCGCGAGCTTTTGGCGGGCGAGACCGACGGCACCCGCTTCCGCCTGATCGGCATCGGCGTCTCCGAGATCGTCGAGGCGGAGAAGGCCGATCCGGGCGACCTCGTCGATCAGGCCGGCCGGCGCAAGGCGCTCGCCGAGCGCGCGGTCGACCGGGTGCGGGAAAAATTCGGCCGCGCCGCCGTGATCCGGGGGCTGGCGTTCGAGGAGGAGGAGTAGCGCGTAGGGCGCAATAGCGAAGCGTATTGCGCCATGCCACAAACTCCGTCGTCATCGCCCGCGCAAGCGGGCGATCCAGTACTCCGTGGCGATTCAAATAAAACTGAGGTTTGCGGTATTATGGCGTAAACGCCTCGTCATAATATCGGAGGTCTGTGTTTACTGGATGCCCCGCTTTCGCGGGGCATGACGAGTCAGAAAATTGTACGGCGCAATACGCGGCTTCGCCGCTATTGCGCCCTACCTCACTTCTCGCACGACTTCGTGTCCTTCATCTCCAGCGAGGTGAGGTCGCCGGCGACGGTGAAATCGCCGTAGTCGAGCACGAGGGCGCGGGCGACGCCGTTGTCGTAGGCCTCGAAGCTGATGGCGTAGACCGGGGTCTGCTCGCCGCCGTGCTGCGAGCGGTCGAAATAGCTGATGGTCACCGGCCAGCGGGCAAGCCCGGCGACCACCGCCTGGCCGGCCGCCGCGTCGGTCGGCGCGTGCTCGTTGGGCGCGATCTTTTTGCCGATCACCGTGAGCGACTGGTAGACCTTCTCGCCGGTTTCCGACCCGTCGTAGACGGTCAGCTCCAGCAGCGTCTGCTCGGCGCGCGCCGCCGCGATGATGCGGCGCATGTGCTCGGAGGGAAACACCGCGCTGCCGATCTCCAGCGTCGTCGGCTTCGGCTTGGCGAGGGTGACGGTGACGCCGTCGGGACCCTTGTCCGCGTGCCCGTCGACCGAATCCACCAGCTTGCGATCGAGGTAGTTCTGCGAATCGAAGCGCAGCGAGTGCGCCGCTGCGTCCTCCCAGCTGGTCGAGCGCAGGTCGCTGAGCGCGAGCTTGCCCTCGCCGGTGTCGAGCTCGGTGACCTGGCGAAAGCGCAGATCGTAGCCCTCGCACATGCTGCCGGCGAAGTCGTAGACGATGCGCCCGCGCACGGCCTCGAGCGAGCGCTTGCCGCGCAACGCCCCGAGCTTGAGGTCGTAGATCGCCCGGTGCGGCGCCAGCGCGATCCCGGCCGACGGGTCGTCGACCTTGGCCGGCCCGGCGGCCGACGCGAGGCCGAGAAACGCCCCGCCGAGCGCAATCGCGGCAACCCCGATCGCGCAGGCAATCCGTGTCGAGCAGGCGATCCTGGCCATCCGCCGCTACTCCGGGTTGGCGCCCCGCGGCGCAACATAGGGGCCGCGATTAGGGGCCGCAACCGCGCGGGCGCCGGCTTGCGCGCCGCCGCCCGATCGGCGAAGAGTCGGGAACGGAGCGAGGGCAGCACGGGAGGAAACCATGGCCGGGGTGGTGGAAAAGAAGCTTGCGGACTTAGGCATCACCCTGTTCGCCCCGGCGGCGGCGATCGCCAACTACGTCCCGTTCGTGCGCACCGCCAATTTCATGGTGGTGTCGGGGCAGCTCTGCTTCGACGCCGCCGGCAAGCTGGTCGCCCAGGGCCAGCTCGGCGCCGACGTGTCGGTCGAGGACGGCCAGAAGGCCGCGCGCGCCTGCGCCGTCAACCTGCTGTGCCAGATCAAGGCGGCGCTGGGCGATCTCGACAAGGTGGTGCGCGTGGTCCGCCTCGGCGGCTACATCAACTCGGCGGCCGGCTTCCCGGACGGGCCCAAGGTGATGAACGGCGCCTCCGACCTGATGGT
>DASZJC010000274.1:0-8776 GCA_035948495.1 Xanthobacteraceae bacterium
CATCTCCCGGTAGTGGAGCGCGGCCGTCTCGCCGGCATCGTATCGATCGGCGACGTCGTGAAGTACCGGCTCGAGGAGATGGAGAAGGAGTCGACGGCGTTGCGCGAGTACATCCTGACGGCTTAGCAGACGACGGAGGACGGACGACGGAGGACAGATGTTCTCCATCTATCCGTCGTCTGCTGTCCGTCTGTCGTCAGGTCAGCGCCGCGACCGCGTCGATCAGCGGCTCGATCGCCCGCTCCGCGGCTTCCGCGCCGAGCGCAATCGTCTCGTCGGCACGATGAAAGTCGAACAGGCCGATGGAGCCGAGGTGCGGCTGGATGAGCAGGTCGGGCGGATCGCCGGCAAGGCGCGCCCGGGTGATGCGATCCTGCATGATGTTGAAGGCCTCGCTCATCACGGTCACAAGGCCGGGACTGCCGGGGCCGCCGAGCATCTGCCGCCTGACGTCGCGTTCGGAGCCGAGCAGGCGACGCAAGCCGCGGCGCTGGCCGAGCACGTTGCGCAGCACATCGTTCTCGTCCGATCCGTGGTCGGCGATGGTGGTGCCGCGGCCGAACAGCTCGGCGTTGACATTGACCGCGATAACGAGCCGCGCGCCGAGCGCCCGCGCCGCAGCGACCGGGACCGGATTGACGAGCGCGCCATCGACCAGCCAGCGGCCGCCGACCCGGGTCGGCGCAAAAATGCCGGGGAGCGTGTAGGACGCGCGCAACGCATCGGCGAGCCGGCCGCGCGTCAGCCAGATCTCATGGCCGGTGCCGATTTCGGTCGCAATGGCGGCGAACCGCACGGGCAAATCTTCGATCGCCGTGTCGCCGAGGGCCTCGTCAAGCCGCCTCGCAAGCCGCGCTCCGTTGATCAGGCCCGAACCCGCCAGGCTGAGATCGAGATAGCCGAGGACCCGCCGCGGGGAAAGCGAACGGGCCCAGGTCTCCAGCACGTCGAGGCGGTCGGTCGCGAGCGCCCCGCCGACCACGGCGCCGATCGACGTGCCGCAAATCACGTCGGGCTTGAGCCCCTTGGCCGTGAGCGTGCGGATCACGCCGATATGGGCAAACCCGCGCGCCGCGCCGCCCCCGAGCGCCAGACCTATGCTGGGGCGGCCCTTTGCCGGTACGACGTTATTGTCGGTACCTGCGGCGCGGTCCTGCGTCCTCCCGTTGGACTTGAGAAACTCGAGCAACGCGTAGTCCTCCTACCGACCATTTATGGAAAGTTTTGCCGGTAGCAAGAGACCGCCACGGCGGCCCGCGTCGGAGGACGGCCGCGGGGGGAAAAACGCGGCGCTCAGCCGGTGCGGCGTCCGCCCGCGGCGACGCGCGGAACGGCGACGTCCGCGAGTTCGGGCCGGACCATCGAAAAGACCGCCTCCACCACCGCATATTCGCTGTAGCCGCAGCGGGCGATCGGCTTCATGGCGGCGGTGTCGAGCAGACCGTTGGCGATGAAGCGATCGTCGATATGGACGCCGACCACCTGGCCGAACGCCACGTGGCGATCGAGCGGCCGGCCGTCGAGGTCGCGCAGCGACAGCGTCTGCAGCCATTTGCATTCGAGCGCGCACGGCGCCTCGGCCACCCGCGGCGGCTTGACCAGCCGCGACGGCGCCGGCGTCAATCCGGCCTCGCGCATCTCGTCGACGCCGCGCGGGAACGGCGCCGAGGTCAGGTTCATGGCTTCGCGTAGATCCCAGGTCGCGAGATTGCACACGAACTCGCCGGTCTCTTCCACGAGGGCGACCGAATCCTTCTTCCCCTCGCTGGAAAAGCACACGATCGGTGGCCGGGTCGAAACGCCGTTGAAGAAGGAATAGGGCGCCAGATTGACCTCGCCTCGCGCGGTCATCGACGTGATCCATCCGATCGGCCGCGGCGCGACAATCGCCTTGAACGGGTCGTGCGGCAGGCCGTGGTCGTTGGTACGGGTGGCGTAGAACATGAGGTCCTCGTCAGGGGGGGAAATGTTTGACAATTTCGGCGAGCGGCGGCCGGTTGCGTTCCTCGCTGCCCCGCGCCGGGCGACCGACATGGACGAAGCCGACGATGCGCTCGTGTGGCGCGAGCCCGAGCGCGTCGAGCACGCGCCGGTCATAGGCATACCACTCGGTGATCCAGCTCGCCGCAAACCCGAGCGCATGCGCCGCATGCACGAGGTTCATGGCCGCGGCGCCGGCCGAGAGCACCTGCTCCCATTCGGGAATCTTCACGTGCGGAGCGGCGCGGCTCACGACGGCGACGACGAGCGGGGCGCGCGCCAGCCGCCGGCGCTCGAACTCCACCTGTTCGGCGTTGGCCTCGTGATGATCTGCCTTGAAGGCTGAGGCGATGGCGGCACCGGCCTTGAGCCGGGCGTCGCCTTCGAACACCACGAACCGCCAGGGAACGAGCTTGCCGTGATCGGGCACGCGCGCGGCGATGGTGAGGAGGGTTTCGAGTTCTGTCGCGGACGGGCCCGGGCCGGCGAGATCGAGGGGCTTGACCGAGCGGCGCGTCTTGAGCAGGTCGAGGGCGTTGGGCATGTGCAGATTCCGGACCTGCGGCGCACGGCGCGGCCTGCGCCCTCTAACACAGGACGAACACCGCTGACAAACCGGCGCGGCGGCTTGAAATCGCCCAATTTCGGCCGCTAAACCACTGCCATGGGGACGTGGGCAGCAGTCCGGAGCCAAGGGTTCAGCGGGCTCGCGATGGTGGTGCTCGCGGCCAGTTTGGCCGCCGGCTTCGCGGTCGCGCCGCACCGGGCTCTGGCGCAGTCTTCCGGCGGCGCGGACGCCTTCTCGCCGCCGCGGCCCCCGGCCGACATCCCGACCCCGCCGCCCGCCGCGAACCCGTCCGGCCCGAACGTCGGCCCGCCGACCTCGCTGCTGCCCGCGCCGCCGCTTTCCGCCGGTCCGCCCGCTGCGCCGGCGGTCCAGAGCGCGCCGGCGCCTGCCCAGGCTGCTCCCGGGCCGCCCGCGCAGGTCGCGCTGGCGGTGAGCGCGCGCTTCGCTCACGACCCGCCCGCCATCAACGGCGGCCTGCTGTGGCGGGTCTACCCCGACAAGCCCGACCCCTCCGGGACGTTCCGCCTGTTGAAAGAGGACCGCGGCGCGGCCCCGACGTTCATGCTGCCGCCGGGCGGCTACGTCGTGCACGTCACGTTCGGCCTGGCGAACGCGGTGAAACGCGTGCAGCTGCGCGCGGAGCCGGTGCGCGAAGTCTTCGAGATTGCCGCCGGCGGGGCGCGCTTCGAGGGGCGCGTCGGCGACAGCAAGATTCCGGCCGGGCAGATTTCCTTCGACGTCTACCCGGGCAGTCAGTTCGAGCCGGGCGACAAGCACCGCGTGGCGCAGGACGTCGCCACCGGCGACGTGGTGCTGCTGCCCGAGGGCGCCTACTACGTCGTGTCGAACTACGGCGACGGCAACGCAGTGGTGCGCTCGGACATCCGCGTGCAGGCCGGCAAGCTCATCGACGTGACGGTCAATCACCGCGCTGCGGTGATCACTCTCAAGCTCGTCGGCGAGCGCGGCGGCGAGGCGCTTGCCAACACGTCGTGGACGGTGCTCACGCCGGGCGGCGACGTCATCAAGGAGGCGATCGGCGCGTTCCCGCGCGTGATCCTCGCCGAAGGCGACTACGTCGTCATCGCCCGCAACGACGGCAAGGTCTACAACCGCAACTTCAAGGTCGAGCCCGGCTTCGACCGCGAGATCGAGGTGGTGGCGCAGTAGCCCCGACCCGATTACGCCGCTCTGCCGCGAAGCGTCGGAATCTTGCTTACATCTTCTTTGCGCTCGGCATGCCAGGTATCGTACGCAGCCTGCATACGCACCCACACCCCAGCGCCGTCGCCAAACAATTTTCCAAGCTTAACCGCGACGGAGGGAGAGACCGGCTTGCGCTCACGCAAAATGTCATAGAGGTGCTGGCGGGAAATACCGAGAAGCTGCGCGATTTCGGCCTTGGTTCTGCCCGTTGCCGGAATCGCATCCTCGCGGAGCAACGCGCCGGGATGAGCGGGGCAACGATTCGGGTCGCGCTTCGCGGCGTGAGCCATGATTTGTTTCTCCTCTGTGATATTGCTCAAAATCGACGCGGCAGGCGTCGCGCCATCCTGGACTCGAGGCAACGCAAGGCGCCGATGCTAATTATAATAAGCTAATAGTGATTCATGGCTCACGGCTTCGGGCGCAGTGCTTCCGTTACCGCTGTCGGATTATGTCCGATCACTCGAAGATACGCACGCGCCGCAGTGTCCGGGTCTTTGCGGCCCTGTTCCCAGTCGCGTAACGTGCCAAGCGGAATATGAAACCGTTTGGCAAATTCGTCCTGGGATAAGCCAAGCGCGCGGCGAATGATCCGCACCTGCGGCGTCCGGCGCATGGCGGCCAGGCGCTTTGGCGTGAGCGGCTGCGCATCGGGATCGGCCAGCGCGGCCGCATGGATTTCCTTTTCGGTCATCGCATCGGCGCGGCGCCAGTCATGGCGTGTTTTCTTCATGGCGTTTTCGAGCCGGCGGGCGTCGTCACGATGTAGCTCGTCAAGACGAGTTCACCGCGTGCATGCGCGAGCGCATCTTTGAGCCCGCCGACGAGGCGACGGCCGAGCGCAGTGCGTTTGCGCCGCGATCGGTGCGACGAACTTGCGGGTTTCATGTTTCTCGGCATCGCTAAGCCGCCTCTTTGAGCCGCCGCACGTCGGGCGCGACCGCTTCCTCGGCCAGCATGGCGAGCGCGCGGTCGAGCGGCATCACCGTCTGCTGCTGGCTCCCGAGGCGGCGGATCGACACGGCGCGATCGGCCGCCTCCTTCTTGCCGACCACGAGCAGCACCGGGATTTTCGCCAGCGAGTGCTCGCGGACCTTGTAGTTGATCTTCTCGTTGCGCAGGTCGGCCTCGACCCGCAGCCCGAGACGTTGCGCGCTCGCCAGCGCCGCGCGCGCGTAGTCGTCGGCGTCCGACGTGATGGTGGCGACGACCGCCTGCACCGGCGCGAGCCACAGCGGCAAATGCCCGGCGTAGTGCTCGATCATGATGCCGGTAAAGCGCTCGAGCGAGCCGAACATCGCCCGGTGCAGCATCACCGGCGTGACCTTGCTTGAATGATCGTCGATATAGAAGGCGCCGAGCCGCCCGGGCATGTTGAGGTCGACCTGCACCGTGCCGCATTGCCAGTCGCGGCCGATGGCGTCGCGCAGCACGTATTCGAGCTTGGGTCCGTAGAACGCGCCTTCGCCCCGGTTGAGCGTCCATGGGCGCTTGGAGGCGTCGAGCGCCTGCTTGAGCGCCGCCTCCGCCTTGTCCCATACGTCGTCGGCGCCGATGCGCTTCTCGGGCCGGTCGGAGAATTTGATGCTCACGTCGGAGAAGCCGAAGTCCTCGTAGATCGACAGGATCAGGTCGTTCATGGCGAGGCATTCCTGCGCGATCTGGTCCTCGGTGATGAACACGTGGGCGTCGTCCTGGGTGAAGGCGCGCACGCGCATGAGGCCGTGCAGCGCGCCGGACGGCTCGAACCGGTGCACCTTGCCGAACTCGGCGAGCTTGAACGGCAGGTCGCGGTAGGATTTGAGCCCGTTCTTGAAAATCTGGATGTGACCGGGACAGTTCATCGGCTTGACCACGAACACCCGCTCGTCCTCTTCGCGCGGCTGGGTGAGGAACATCGCCTCGCGGAAGGTTTCCATGTGGCCGGAGGCGACCCACAGCGAAGTATCCATGAGCTGCGGCGCGTTGACCTCGAGATACCCGGCCGCGCTCTGGCGCCGGCGGATGTAGTCCTCCAGCATGCGGAACAGCGTCCAGCCCTTGGCGTGCCAGAACACCGAGCCGGGCGCTTCCTCCTGGAAGTGGAAGAGGTCCATCTCGCGGCCCAGCCGCCGGTGGTCGCGCTTCTCGGCCTCCTCGATCTGCTTGAGATAGGCGTCGAGCTCCGCCTGGCTCGGCCAGGCGGTGCCGTAGATGCGGGTGAGCGTTGGATTGCGCGCGTCGCCGCGCCAATAGGCGCCGGCGGTCTTCATCAGCTTGAACGCCGCGCCGACCTTGCCGGTCGAGGTCATGTGCGGGCCGCGGCACAGGTCGAACCAGTCGCCCTGTTTGTAGATCTTGATCGGCTCGCCCGCCGGGATCGCGTCGACCAGCTCGACCTTGAACAATTCGCCCTTGTCGCGGAAGACCTGTTTGGCCTTCTCGCGCTCCCACACCTCCTTGGTGAACGGGCGGTCGCGGGCGATGATCTTCCGCATCTCCGCTTCGATCGCCGGGAAGTCCTCGGGCGTGAATGGCTGGTTGCGGAAGAAATCGTAGTAGAAGCCGTTCTCGATCACCGGCCCGATGGTGACCTGGGTGCCCGGCCACAGGGTCTGCACCGCCTCGGCGAGCACGTGTGCGGCGTCGTGGCGGATGAGCTCGAGCGCGCGCTTGTCCTCGCGCGTCAGGAACTCGATGCGCGCATCGCGTTCGATCGGATCGGCGAGGTCGGCGAGGCTGCCGTCGAGCGCCATGGCGATGGTGCGCTTGGCAAGCGAGGGCGAGATGCCCTTGGCGACGTCGAGGCCGCTGATGCCGTCGGGGAATTCCCGACGCGCCCCGTCGGGGAAGGTGAGGGTAACCATGGTCGTCTCCTGCTCACTCGCTGCCTACGAATGCAGGTAAGCATCTGCTGCGGCCGGTGTTCTATAGAGGTGCCAGCGCTCCGTCCAGACTCTCTCGCACACGCGCGTGCGGTCGCGCGATCTTCGGCCGCGCTGTGTGAGCCGCTTCACTTGATCTGGTGAGGGTGTCGAGGCAGAGTACGCGTTTCGGTCGTGGAGGCGTGCCATGCATCCCTTGGCTCGGCATGCGGTCGTTCCATACGCGATTCTTGCCACCGTCTTCTTCGCCACGGCGGCGGGGACGTTCTTCGTGGCGCGCGCCTGGGCACCCGAAAAGCAATCGTTGGGGATATCGCGCTCGACCCTCAAGGCCGCGAGCGCGCGGACACCGAAAAGCTACCACCCGGAGCATGCCGATCACGTCGCGCAGCTGTTGCGTCCGGCGATCGCCACGATCAGCAGGCCGAAGCAGCTCGCCTTGGGACAATCCGGCCGGATCACGCTCACAATCGAACATGACCAAAAAGGCGTCAGCAAAGCCGACTTTCCTCGTGCGCCGAGTGTGCTCGCGCCGGTCAAATCGACGAACTCGGATGAGCAGGAGACGAGCGTCTACCATATCAAGGCCGGCGATCGGATCACCGCCGACCTTTACGACTCGTCATCGGACGTGGCGCTACCGACGCGCGAGCCCAACCCGCTCGTGCTGAAGCCGGATGGCACGACTTGGATGTGGCACGTCCCGGGATCGGAACCCGGGGCGCGGTCCCTCGAGTTCGAAATGTACGCGAACTACTCGTTCGAGTCCGCGCCGGAATCCTGGCCGCTCGGGCTGATTCGCCTCGATATTCCGGTCGTGCCGACGCCGCTGCAGTGGACCAAATATTATCTCGCACAGGTCCTCGCGGCCTGGAATTATTTGGTGGGAGCGGCGGGCGGGCTGGTCGGCCTCGCGGCGGCATTGCCCATCGTGCTCAAATGGTTCCCGTTCAGGCGGAGCCGCAAAGAGGCGCCCGACGCGCAAGCTCACGCTTAATCTGCTCATGTGACGGACGGACCCGGCTCGGCGTTGGTGCCGCGCCAGCGCCCGTAGCGCCACGGCAGATACCAGCGGGCACCCGCGGGCGGCGTCGGTGGCACGAAGTCGAGGCCGGACGTGCCGAACGGATGACAGCGGGCAAGGCGCGCGAGCGCCATCCATCCGCCGCCCCACAAGCCGAATCGGCCGATCGCCTCTTCCGCGTAAGCCGAGCAGGTCGGCAGGTGCCGGCAATGAAAGCCGACGAAGCCCGAGAGCGTGTAGCGGTAGAGTTTCACCAAGCCACTGCCGGCCCGGCGCGGCGCCTGTCGCACGGCCTCCAGCAAGGCGCTCACTGCGCCGCGACCGCCGCGGGCGCGCGCCGCTTGCTCTCGATCTGATCGATGGCGGACACGACCGCATCGAACGTGAGCATGGTCGAGGCGTGGCGCGCCTTATAGTCGCGCACTGGCTCGAGCACCGCGATGTCGGCCCATTTGTCGGCGGGCGGGGCGCCGTTTTCCTTGAGCATGCGCCGCACCGTTTCGCGCAGGTCGCGCAGCTCACGCGCTTTCGCGCCGACCACGTGGCGCGCCATGATCGAAGATGACGCCTGGCCGAGCGCGCACGCCTTGACCTCGTGGGCGAAGTCGGTGACCACGTCCCCGTCCATCTTCAGGTCGACCGTCACGGTCGATCCGCACAGCTTGGAATGAGCGGTCGCGCTCGCATCGGGGGCGGGAAGCCGCCCGAGGCGGGGAATCGAGCCTGCCAGCTCCAGAATGCGGCGGTTGTAGACCTCGTTCAACATGAAGGCAGATGTCCGGAATTTGAACCGGCGGCGTTTGCCCGCGGTCCCGAACCGAATATATAGGGGCCGATGCGGCGCCGCGAGATGGGTTTTGCCGCCGCAGGCGTGGTTTTCCGCGGATTCGACCGCCGAGAGCCATGCATCTTGGGAATGCGGCGTCCGCTCGCCCGTCACGTGGCGGTGATGGTGCGGGACGTATATGTGACGCGGCCGCCCGGTGACACTTCCGAACGGAGAGACCGTTATGGACGCCATCATCAAGTCGTTCCCCAAAGGGGGACTGTCGGACCACGTCCGGGCCGCCCCGGAACCGGCGGTGCCGCGGCCCTCGCGCGAGGAGGCGGCAGCGGCGGTGCGCACCTTGCTAG
>DASZJC010000275.1:0-5876 GCA_035948495.1 Xanthobacteraceae bacterium
GGCGAGCGCGAGGCCGCGGCCCGCGCCGAAATCATCGCGCTGCGCGACCAGGCCGACCGCGCCAGCGCGTTGCTGCTGGCCGAGCCGCAGATCATCATCGCGTGGCCGGCATCGGGCGAGGACCCCGAAATCGTCGGCGACGCCTCGCTCGTCACGCCGACGCCGGTCCCGCGCCGGGTGCTCGCGTTCGGCACCTGGCTCGACCCGGAGCGCGCCCGCGCCATGGAGCAGTCGGTCGAGGTGCTGCGCGCGAGCGGCGCCGGATTTGCCATGACGATGCCGACCCTGACCGGCCGTTTCGTCGAGGCGGAGGGGCGGGCGATCGGCGGGCGCGCCATCCTGCGCATCAAGGACGTGACCGGCATCAAGCGCGAATTCGTCGACCTCGCCGCGCGCCACCACGATCTCCTGCGCGACATCGACACGATGCGCGCGCTGATCGAGGCGCTGCCCTCGCCCATATGGGCGCGCCACGCGAACGGACGCCTCGCCTTCGTGAACCCCGCCTACGCGATCGCGGTCGACGCCAAGGACGCCGCCGAGGCCGTCGCGCGCAACCTCGACCTGCTCGACCGCAACGGGCGCGAAAGCCTCGAGCGCGCCCATGCCCAGCGCGAGCCGTTCGCGGCGAGGCTGCCGGTGATCGTCGCCGGGACACGGCGCATCTTCGACATTTTCGACCTCACCACCCTCACCGGCAGCGCCGGCATCGGCATCGACGCGACCGAGATCGAGACCATGCGCGCGGAGATGGCCCGCATGGTCGAGGCGCACCGGCGCACGCTCGACCAGCTGCCGACCGCGGTGGCGATCTTCGGCGCCGACCAGCGGCTCACCTTCTACAACGCCGCCTACCGGGGGCTGTGGGGCCTCGCCGCCGAGTTCCTCGACCAGCAACCGAGCGATTCCGCCGTGCTCGATCAACTGCGCGCGGCCCGCAAGCTGCCCGAGCAGGCCGACTTCCGCTCGTGGAAGAGCCAGCTGCACGCCGCCTATCGGGCGCTCGAATCGCATCAGCACCTGTGGCACCTGCCGGACCGACGGACGCTGCGGGTCATCACCACGCCCAGCCCGGAGGGCGGCGTCACCTACCTGTTCGACGACGTGACCGAGCGGCTCGACCTCGAACGGCGCTTCGACTCCCTGATCCGGGTGCAGCGCGAGACCCTCGACAACCTGTCCGAGGGCGTCGCCGTGTTCGGCAGCGACGGGCGCCTGCGGCTCTACAACCCGGTCTTCGCCGGCATGTGGAAGCTCGCGCCGTCGGCACTCGCCGAGCGCCCGCATATCGAGGCGGTCATCGCCGCCTGCCGGCCGCTGCACGGCGACGACGCTACGTGGCAGTCGCTGCGCGGCGCCGTCACCGGCCTCGAACAGCGCGAACCGATGGCGCGGCGGATCGAGCGGCGCGACGGCAGCGTGGTCGATTGCGCGACCGTGCCGCTGCCCGACGGCGCCACGCTGGTGACGTTCCACGACGTGACCGACACGGTCAACGTCGAGCGCGCGTTGCGCGAGCGCAACGACGCGCTCGAAGCCGCCGACAACCTCAAGAGCGACTTCGTCCACCACGTGTCGTACGAGCTGCGCTCACCGCTCACCAACATCATCGGTTTCGCCCAGCTGCTCAACGAGCCGGCGACCGGCCCGCTCACCGACAAGCAGCACGAATATCTCGGCTACATCACCGCATCGAGCGCGGCGCTGCTCGCCATCATCAATGACATCCTCGATCTCGCCACCATCGACGCGGGGGCGATGACGCTCAATCTGGCGCCGGTCGATATTCGCGCCACCATGCAGGCCGCCGCCGAAGGGGTGCGGGACCGGCTCGCCGAGCACGACCTCAAGCTCGACATAAGGGCCGATGCCGCCATCGGCAGCTTCACCGGCGACGAACGCCGGGTGCGGCAAATCCTCTATAATCTGCTCTCCAACGCCATCGGGTTCTCGCCCAGGGGCGAGACCATCACCCTGGCGGCGGACCGGCGCAGCGACGCGGTGCGCGTCTCGGTCACCGACCGCGGCCCGGGAATTCCCTCGGAGATCGTCGATCGCGTGTTCGACCGGTTCGAAACCCACACGCTGGGCTCGCGCCACCGCGGCACCGGCCTCGGCCTGTCGATCGTGCGCTCGTTCGTGGAGTTGCACGGCGGCACGGTGACGCTCGATTCCGCCGTCGGCCGCGGCACCACGGTCACCTGCGTGTTCCCATTGGAGCACGCGGCCACACGGGCGGCGGCCGAGTAGCGATGCTCTCCTCCGGGTCCGGCGAAGCGGTCTTCACCGTGGCGCTGGCGACCGAGCAAGCGACGCGCCGGCTCGCCATGGACGTGGCGACGATGCTCGCGCCCGGCGACCTCGTCACGCTGTCGGGGGACCTGGGCGCCGGCAAGACCACGTTCGCGCGCGCCGTCATCCGGCAGTTGGCGGGCGACGAACGCCTGGAAGTGCCGAGCCCGACCTTCACGTTGGTGCAGAGCTATGCGCTGCCGCGCTTTACGGTCGTGCACGGCGACCTCTACCGCGTGTCGGAGCCGCGCGAACTGATCGAGTTGGGCTTCGAGGACGCGGCGGACGCCGCTGTGCTGCTCGAATGGCCCGAGCGCGTGGCCGATACCCTGCCGAAGGACCGGCTCGACATCGCGTTCACGCTCAAGCCGGAGCGCGGCCTCAACTACCGCGATGCCCGGATCGCCGGCTACGGCGCGTTCGCGCCGCGCGCGCAGCGTATGATGACCATGCGCCGGTTCCTCGACGAATCCGGCTTCGCCGACGCCGACCGCCGCTACCTCCAGGGCGACGCCTCGACCCGCACCTACGAACGCCTCACCCAGGGCGCGCGCCGCGCCGTGCTGATGAACGCGCCGCGCCGTCCAGACGGGCCGCCGGTGCGCAACGGCCTGCCCTACAGCGCGATCGCCCATCTGGCCGAAGACGTGAAGCCGTTCGTGGCGATGGCGCGCGCGTTGCGCGCGCTCGGCCTCTCCGCGCCGGAGATTTATGCGGCGGATCTCGCCGAGGGCTTGCTGATCCTCGAGGACCTCGGCAGCGAGGGCGTGGTGGCGGGCGATCCTCCGGCGCCGATCGAGGAGCGCTACGCGGCCGCCATCGACGTGCTGGCGGCGTTGCATCGCGCGCCGGCGCCGGACGTGCTGCCGGTCGCCCCGCGGGTCGACCACCGGCTCCCGACCTACGACCGCGACGCCTTCCTGATCGAGGCCGAATTGCTGCTCGACTGGTACGTGCCGCACCGCGGCGGCACGATCGGCGAGGACGCGCGCAAGGAGTTCCTCTCGCTGTGGCGCGCGGCCCTCACCCGCGCCGCCACCGGGCCGGTGCACTGGGTGCTGCGCGACTTCCACTCGCCGAACCTGCTGTGGCTTGCCGACCGCGCCGGCATCGCGCGGGTCGGGCTGCTCGATTTCCAGGATGCGGTGATCGGGCCCCCGGCGTACGACGTGGCCTCGCTGCTGCAGGACGCGCGGGTCGACGTGCCGGAGACCATGGAGTTCGCACTGCTCGGCCGCTATGCCCAGGCACGCCAGGCCGACGACCCGCAGTTCAACCTAGCCGGCTTCGTCGCCCTCTACGCGCTGATGGCCGCCCAGCGCGCCACCAAGATCCTCGGCATTTTCGCCCGTCTCGACCGGCGGGACGGCAAGCCGCAGTATTTGCGTCATCTGCCGCGTGTATGGCGGTATTTGCGGCGGTCGCTGGCACAACCGACGCTCGCGCCGCTCAAGGCGTGGTATGACGCGCACGTTCCGGCGCCCGAATCATGAGCGAATCGACCGCAGCCGTTTTCGAAAATCCGAAGGCCAAGCCGCGCCGCGCGCACGGTTCGCCGCGCCGCGCCATGGTGCTCGCGGCCGGCATCGGGATGCGCATGCGCCCGCTCACCGACCGCATGCCCAAGCCGCTGGTGAACGTCGGCGGCCGGGCGCTGATCGACCATGTGCTCGACCGCCTGGCGGACGCCGGCGTCGAGCGCGCCATCGTCAACGTCCACCACTTCGCCGATCAGATCGAGCGCCATCTCGCCGGCCGGCAGCATCCCCAGGTCGTCATCTCCGACGAGCGCGAGCGCCTGCTCGACACCGGCGGCGGCATCGTCAAGTCGCTGGCGACGCTCGGCGATGATCCGTTCTTTCTGGTCAATGCCGACACCATCTGGATCGAGGGCGTGCGGCCGAACCTCGATCGCCTCGCCGCCGCGTTCGACCCGGCCGCGATGGACGGCCTGCTGCTGCTCGCCCCGACCGCGACCAGCATCGGCTACGAGGGGCGTGGCGATTTCGCGCTTGCCGCGGACGGGCGCCTGCGGCGGCGCGGCGAAAGGGAGATCGTGCCGTTCGTCTATGCGGGAGCCGGCATCCTGGCGCCGGCCCTGTTCGACGCGGCGCCGGCCGGGGCGTTCTCGGTGACCCGCCTGTTCGACCGCACCGAGGGGCAAGGCCGCCTGCACGGGCTGCGTCTCGAAGGCCTGTGGATGCATGTGGGCACGCCCGCGGCGATTGCCGAAGCCGAGGCCGCGATCGTCGCCAGCGCGGCGTGAGCCATGGCGGCGACCAGGTCCGGCGTGCGCGTCTTCACCATTGCGTCCTCGGCGCCATTCCTGCCGACCCTCATCCGCGCGCTCATCGATGGAACGCTGGTGCCGGGCTTTCCGGCGTCGGACGACCCGCTCGCGCTCACCGCCGCCACGCTATACCTGCCGACGCGGCGCGCCTGCCGGCTCGCGCGCGACCTCTTCGTCGACGCGGTCGGCCGCAATGCCGCGCTGCTGCCGCGCATCCGTCCGATCGGGGACATCGACGAGGACGAGCTTGCCTTCGCGGACGCGGCGTCCGGTGTCCTCGCCGAGGCGGCGCTCGACCTGCCGCCCGCCCTCGCTCCGCTCGAGCGCAGGCTCCTGCTCGTGCGGCTGGTGCTGCAATGGGCAGCCTCCGTGGAATTGCACGGCGCGGGCGGCGCGCCGCTCGTCGCGCACAGCCCGGCAGCGGCGCTGCGGCTCGCCGACGACCTCGCGCGCTTGATCGACGACATGACGACCCGCCAAGTGGCGTGGGACCGGCTCGATCGCATCGTGCCGGATCGCTTCGACGCCTATTGGCAGCTCTCGCTCAAGTTCCTCAAGATCGCCTGCGAGGCTTGGCCGGCGATCCTCGAGGAGCGCGGCGCGATCGAGGCCGCGGCGCGGCGCGACCGGCTGATTGCGGCCGAGGCGGCACGGCTCGCTGCCGCGACCGAGGAACCCGTCATCGCAGCCGGCTCGACCGGCTCGATCCCGGCGACGGCGAAGCTCCTCACGACCATCGCCCGGCTGCCGCACGGGGCCGTGGTGCTGCCCGGCCTCGACACCGACCTCGACGATGTCGCCTGGGACATGATCGGCGGCCACGCGCCGGGGAGCGAGACGCCGGGCCCGCCGGCCTTCGGGCATCCGCAATTCGCCATGCAGGCGCTGCTCCAGAGCTTGGGCGTCGACCGCACCATGGTGACGGCGCTGGCGCCGCACGCGCCGCACGGCCGCGAACGGCTGCTGTCGGAAGCCATGCGGCCCGCCGCCGCGACGGAACGCTGGCGCGAGCGGCTCGACGCCGGCGCCATCGATGCCGCGCTCGTCGATCTCGCGGTGATCGAAGCAGCGAACGCCGACGAGGAAGCGCTGGCGATCGCGATCGCGTTGCGCGAAACGCTCGAGCACGAGCACAAGACCGCCGCGCTGGCGACCCCGGACCGGGCGCTGGCGCGGCGGGTGATCGCGGCGCTGGCGCGCTGGGACGTAGCGGTCGACGACTCCAGCGGCGACGCGCTCGGCGACACGCCGGTGGGGAGGTTCGCGCGGCTGATCGCCGAGGCGGCGCTCGACG
>DASZJC010000276.1:0-2939 GCA_035948495.1 Xanthobacteraceae bacterium
TCGTCCGGGGTCGGCAGATCGGCCGCATAGGCGATCCGCACCAGCACCATCTCGGCGGCGGCGATCGGCTTGCCGGCGCTCTGCACGTCCGGGATGCCGCGGAACAGCATCTGCCAGGTGCGCGAGAGCACGCGCATCGACAGCGCCGTCGCAAACGCCCGCCCGCGCGTGCGCTCGACCTCGGCGAGCGAGGGATCATCGGCGACCGCCGGCACCACCTTCACCCGCGTGACGAAATGGGTGAACTCGGCGAGATCGGCGAGCGCCACCGCCGGGTCGGCGCCCGACTCGTACTGATCGCGCAACTCCTTGAGCGCCGCCGCGATGTCGCCGCGCATCAGCGCTTCGAACAAATCGATGATGCGGGCGCGGTCGGCGAGCCCGAGCATCTGCCGCACGTCCCCGGCGCGCACGTTGACGGCGGCCGCGGCTGCGGCGAGGCCGGAATGGGCGATCGCCTGGTCGAGCAGCGAGAGCGCGTCGCGCACCGAGCCTTCCGCCGCGCGGGCAATGAGGGCGAGCGCGTCGGGCTCGGCCGCGATGCCTTCCTTGGCGGCGATGCTCTCGAGGTGCTGCATCAGCCGCCCGGCTTCGACCCGGCGCAAATCGAATCTCTGGCAGCGGGAGAGCACCGTCACCGGGACCTTGCGGATCTCGGTGGTGGCAAAGACGAACTTGGCGTGCGGCGGCGGCTCCTCCAGCGTCTTGAGCAGCGCGTTGAAGGCCGCGCCCGAGAGCATGTGCACTTCGTCGAGGATGTAGACCTTGTAGCGCGCCATCACCGGCGCGTAGCGCACCGCCTCGTTGATCTGGCGCACGTCGTCGACGCCGTTGTGGGAGGCGGCGTCCATCTCCAGCACGTCGACGTGCCGGCTCTCCATGATCTCCCGGCAGTGGACGCCGATCGCCGGCATGCGGATGGTCGGGCCGCCCGATCCGTCCGGGAGTTCGTAGTTGAGGGCACGCGCGAGGATGCGGGCGGTCGTCGTCTTGCCGACGCCGCGCACGCCGGTGAGGATCCAGGCCTGCGGGATGCGCCCGGTCTCGAACGCGTTCGAGAGGGTGCGCACCATCGCGTCCTGGCCGATCAGGTCGTCGAAGCTCCACGGCCGGTATTTGCGGGCGAGCACCCGATAGCCGGCCTCCGGCGCGGCGGCCGGAACCGGACCGAGATCAAGGCCGGGGCTCGAGGTATCGGGGCGCTCGGCGTCGCTCATCGTGCCGTCCTGTCCGCCGCGGCCCCAACGCGTGGTGCGCAATGCGCGGGCTCTTATTGCTTTTCGGGATCGTACTCAAATGTCGGGGTGGGAGGCTGACGAGCGACCCGAACCGGAGCTCGTTAGGGCTGCTTCCTTCCGGACCTGACCCGGTTGGCGAGTGGCTCGTCCACCGCCAACCTCCCGACCTTATATCGGCCGAACAGGACGGGAACGCAAGCGGGGCGCCGGCGCGTTCATGCTAGTTTTCCGCTGGAAAAACGGCCTCTCGACCGATCGGTGCGCGGCCCCATGCCCGTCGAAGCTTCCGCGTCCTGGACCCTCGATCCCCGACTCGCGCACGACACCCTTGCGCTCGGCGACCTGCCGTTGTCGCGCGTGCTGCTGATGAACGACGCCAACTACCCGTGGCTCATCCTGGTGCCGCGGCGAGCGCATCTCGTCGAGCTGATCGATCTCGACGATGCCGGCCAGGCGACGCTCATGGTCAAGGTGGCGCGCGCCGCGCGCGCCCTCAAGGAGGTCGCGGCTTGCGACAAGCTCAACGTCGCGGCGCTCGGCAACACGGCGCGCCAGCTGCACGTGCACGTCATCGCGCGCCGCACCGGCGATGCGGCCGGACCACGGCCGGTGTGGGGCACGGTGCCGGCGCGGCCCTACGCGGCGGCGGAGCTCACGCAACTCACAGGCGCGCTGCGCCGCTCCCTGGGGTTCCGCTGAGCGGTCCGCATTGCACCCGACGGGGTGTTGGCGCGGTCGTCGTCTCTGGGAGCCTCTTCCTCCGTCCGGATATCGGACCAAGCCGAACCGAGGCTCAGCTATTTTTCCTCTGGATTCCTTGACTCAAGGCAGATACTCCCTTATAAGGAAATATCCTTCCTTCTAAGTACGGAGACACTGCTATGGCGTCATTCGTCCGGGCCTCTAAGCTCGTTGACCTGCTCACCGCTGCCGATCCGAAAAAGTCGATGTACGTCCGCGTGCTCAGCTCTAACCGCCTCGCGGTCGGCATCGATCCGATAAAGCCTTCCGCCGTCATCGATTTATCCGAGGAAGCGGTTGTCCCGTACGCAGACACCAACGGCAACGGACAGAGAGACATCCTTCGGACAAACCCCGACGTACGCGAAACGGCCGGTATCCGCGCCTCACGGCGCGGCGGCGACTATTGGTTCGAGATTAGGGGCCGCCGTACCGCCTACCACTCCCTTAAGGAGCTGCTCTCGGGCGGACTCCTGGCGGTGGAGTCGGTCAAGTCTGGCACGCTCGAGAAGCTCTCACACGTGAAGCCGAGGTCCCGGCGCATCGTCGCTCGCGATCCCAAGCTTCTTTTCGACAAGGTGCACTTGGCGAAGGACTACGCGGAGAAACTTACAGACGGCTGGTTCTACGGCACCAACAATTCGGCGAACGAGACTAATACGTGGCTGGAGCGCGCGTGCATCGCTGCCGGCCTCAAGTGGGGCGAGGAGTTCAAGACAAGCCTGACGTTCAGGATCGAAGATCTGTAGTCGCGTCTAATCTAAGGCCTCTCTCGCCTGCGCTCGGGCTCGGCTAACCGACCCGCGTTGCGCCCCGCCTGCGGCCGTGCGACGGTCGCTGCCCGCCGGAGTTTTCCCATGTCGTCCCGTCCGGATCTCGGGCCCAACCCGCGGCTCGGCTACACCGCGAGCCTGATCGACCGCGCCAGCGAGAAGCGCAACGACGAAGCGTTCCTGCGTG
>DASZJC010000277.1:0-15587 GCA_035948495.1 Xanthobacteraceae bacterium
CATTACCCAACCCCGTCTCAATGACTTGCTGCATGGGAAAATCAACAAGTTTTCCCTCGACACCCTCCTGACCTTGGCGACGCGCGCCGGCCTCAAGGTCAAGATCGACATCCGCTCGGCGGCTTGACGTTGGTCGACGGCAATCGTGCAGCTTCGGCCCCGGACAGCGCCTCCGGAACGACGACCGCGGTGACCGCGACGATCGCGCGGCATGCCGCGCGCCTACGCCGCCGGCGGCCTCGGCAGCGCGTTGGTGATGCGCAGGTCGTGAGGCGTTCCCCGGCCGCGCCGCAGCACGAAGTGATGCGGCGCCGACCCGGGGTCCAGTTGACACGGCGCACGATCGGCCCCGGATGAGCGCGCCGCGCGATATCCGAGGAACCCGCCTCCGCCCTACCGGCTACGGCGCGGCAGCCTTCGCTCGCTTCGCGAGCGAAGGCTGGTGGGGCACGTTCGCGGGGTTGCTCTGATCGTCCCAATAGACGAGTTCGACCGGCCGCCCCAACAGGCCGCCCTTCGCGTTCACGTCGTCGCGCCAGATTTCCAGCGCCAGAAGCAGCTGCTTTCCGTTGGGCGCCAAGGCGCCGGTCAAGGCCATGCTGAAGCCGACCTCGATCGGGGCGGCGGCGCGCGCCGGCGCCAGCGCCGCCACAGCGATGAGGACAGCAAGCACCAGCCGCGCAAAAGGGCGAATAGTGAGTAGCGAATGGCGAATAGAAACCCCCACTGCTCATTCCGCTAGAGATTTGTCATCGGATGAGAATACTATTCGCTATTCGCTATTCGCCATTCGCCATTCGCAATGCTCGCCCGCCGCCCACATTGCCCGCAGTTATTTCATCATCTCCTCCGGCGGTCCCGGGCCCCACAGGTTCGCCGACGACGGGTCCTTCGGCCACACCTTCGGCCGCTGCGGGAAGTCGCGATGCCAGGGCCGAGGATCGAAATAGCCGAGCGCTTCGTCCTTCATTTGGTCGAGTTCGGCGAACAGCTCGGTGATCAGTCCGTTCGGGCTGCGATGATAGGCGAACAGGTTGTGACCGATGCCGTGCCGCCCCGGCCCCCACAGCGTCTTGTAGCCGTTGAGGCTGAGGAAATCGCAGGCGTTCTGCAAATGCGACCAGTCGCGCAGCTCGAACGCCGTGTGGAAATGCCGGTTCGACCCCGTCTCGACGAGGTTGATCGTGTGATGATCCGGGCCGCAGCGCAGGAACGAGAAGAAGTCTCCCATCCAGTCGGAGACGCGGAAGCCGAGCACGTCGCAGTAGAAATTGGTGACGTGCTTCACATCGGCGACGTGGAACGCCACGTGCCCGAGCTTGTGCGGCACGACGCCTGCGCGCTGGAATTTCTGCGGCGCCGGCTCGGGCCGCTTGAACACCTCCATGACCGTTCCCTTCGGATCCTCCAAGGTGAGCATGTCGGCGATGGTCGGCTCGGCATCCTTGCGGCGCGCCGCCTTGAGGCCGTGCGCCGCGGTCTGCTTTTCGAACGCGTCGAGGTCGTCGTCGGGCCCGAGCTGAAATCCGATGCGCACGCATTTGGCCTCCGGACCGCGGCGCAGCACGACGGCGTGATGATCGACCGTGTTGGCGAGATAGGCGGCGTCCTTCTCCTTGGCGGTCAGGGTCAAGCCGAGAACGTCCGTGTAGTACTCGACCTGCTTGTCGAGGTCGGGCATTTCGTAGCTGGCATGCGCGATCTTGCGGACGCGGATCATGACTGCACTCCCGTTCCGGCCGGCGCGCCGGCGGTTGGTTGCTTTTCGAAAAGCTCGAGGATCGCTGCGACGTCCCGCTCCCCGACCACGGGGACGGCGCGCCGGTAGATGTCGAGCAGGCAGTCGAGCAACGGCGTTGCCGCCCCGACCTCGTCGGCAAACACCTTTGCCATCTCCAGATAGTGCACGAGCGAAGCTGCCGTGCCTTGCTGCGGCAGGAAGCGCCGCTCGGCCATCCAGGGCGCGCGAATGCCGAACTGGGTCGAGCCGCCGCTTCCGGTCGCAACGGCCTTGATCAGAAGGTCGACGTCGACGCCGGCCTTCAGGCCGATCGCCATCGCCTGGGCGGTGCCGGCGATGTGCAGGCCGACAAGAAGATTGTTGACGAGCTTGACCTTGGTGGCGGCCCCGAACGGGCCGAGATAGAGACACAGATCGGCGAACGCACTGATGACCGGCTCGACCGTCCTGGCGGCGTCGCGGTCGCCGCCCAGATAGATCACGCCCTTGCGCGCCGCCACCATGCCGGGCGTGCCGCTCACTTCGCCGTCCAGGAAGATCGCGCCTTTCTCCGCAAGCGGCGCGAGGTAGCGCTGCTTGACCGGGATCGGATGCGACCCCAGTTCGACCACGATCTGGCCCGGACGCGCCGCGTGGATGAGACCGCTTGCGCCTTGCACGACCTCGTCGAGCGCCTCGTCGTTCGGAAGACAGGCGAACACGATGTCGGCCTCGGCGCCGATGAGCGCCGGCGAGCGGGCCGGCGTCCCGCCGACCTTCTCGAACTCGGTCATGGCGCCGCGGCGATAGCCGAGCACGCGATACCCCGCCTTCACGAGGTTCGTGCAGATCGGCAGGCCGATCTTGCCGGGACCGATGAACCCGATGGTCTTCATGGCTTCACGCCTCCTCCGCGCCGATCGTCGTTTTTATCTATCGTCGCCGGTCATCCGGTTGATCAACGTTCCGCAATTCTCGATTTCGATCTTCACCTCGTCGCCGGCCTTGAGGAATTCGCCGCGCGGCATGCCGACGCCCGCCGGCGTTCCGGTGGCGATCACGTCCCCGGGCTGGAGGGTGACGTGGCGGCTCAGATAGGCGATCTGCTCCTTTATGCCGTGCACCATGCGGCCGGTGTTGGAGTCCTGCTTGAGCACGCCGTTGACCCACAGCTTGATGCTCAGGTTGCTCGGGTCCGCCACATAGGCCGCCGGCGTGAACCACGGGCCCATGGGGGCAGCGTCCTCGAAGCATTTCTGTCCCACCCAGTCGTAGACGAACGGCGTGCCCTCCCGCTTCATCAGGTCGCGCGCGGAGAGATCGTTGACGATCAGGTAGCCGGCAACGGCGTCGAGCGCCCGGCTCTCGGAAATGTTCCGCGTGGGCCGCGCGATCACGACCCCCAGCTCGGCCTCCCAGTCAACCTGTTTGGAGAATCCCGGCAGGCGCGCCGGCCGGCCGGTGCCGATGATCGAGCCCGCCGTCGTCTTGAGGAAGAACCAGGGCTCGGCCGGCTTGGTCAACGACAGCGCGTTGCCGGTCGTGCGCGCGGAGATCGCGGCCATCTCCTGCAGATGGTCCCAGTAATTGGCGCCGGCGCAGAACAGCGCGCCGGGATAAAGGATCGGCGCGTCGAGCACGATCTCGCCGAGCGGCAGCCCGTCGCCGGGGTCGACTTCGCGCGCGGCCGCGGCGAGGCGCAGATGGACCCGGTCCCATTGGCGCAGCAGGCCGATGACGGACGCGCTGTCGTAGTTGTTCCCGTCGTCCTTGAGCAGCCGCGCCGGGGTAAAGACGCGGTCGTTCACCAGCACGCCCGCCTGCGCCGGCCCGGCGGCGGCGCGATAGCTCACGAGCCGATATTCCGCCACGCCGCTCCTCCCGTTGGTTTATTGGCTTGCTCGTTTACACGATCAGACCGAGAACCGATCCCACGGTCAAGGCAACCCTCCTTCTGTCATTCCGCCGCCCGCGCGGGCGCAGCTGCCGCGCCGTCGTCGAGCTTGAACAGCGCGCGCGCGTTGAGGCGCCCGATCTTGCGGCGATCGGCTTCGCTGATCGGTGCGGCGTCGAACCAGTTACAGGCATGGTCGACGTTCTCGAACGGCCAGTCGACCGAGAACAGGATGCGGTCGGCGCCGATCTCGAGCATCGCGTCGATGAGCGCCTGGGTGCGAAAGTTGCCGGACGTCGTGAGATAGAAGTTCTCGTGAAAATAGTCCGCGATCCTGCGCCTGGCCTTGTGGCGCGGCGGTGCCTTGACCCAGGCATTGCGGCAATCGATGCGCCACATGTTGTATGGCAGCCCCTCGCCCATGTGACCGAGGACGATCTTGAGGCCGGGATGACGATCGAACAGACCCGAGCCCATGAGGCGGAGCGCGTGCACGGCGGTTTCCTGGGCGAACGCCCAGGTCGGACCAAGCAGCCACTCGTGCCCCTGATAGATGCGTGCGTCGGCCGCGAGCGGATTGCGCGGATGCAGGTAGAACGGCACGTCGAGCTGTTCGACCACGCTCCAGAACGGCCGGTATTGCGGCAGGTCGTAGTAGAGCGTGGTGTTCCCGTCTCCAACCTGGGAGAAGCCGTTGACGAGCGCGCCCCTGAATCCGAGCTGTTTGATCGCTCGCTCAAGCTCGACGATGGCGAGGTCGGGATCCTGCATCGGCAGCGCCGCGAACGCCTGGAAGCGGCCGGGGCGCTTGGCGACCTCCACCGCCAGGCGATCGTTGGCCTGGCGGGCGATTTCGTTCGCGCGCCGTGCGTCGGCGATGGCCTGGACCGCCGGCGCGTTGAGCGAGAGGATCATCGTCTCGATCCCGTGCGCGTCCATCTCGCGCAGGCGGCGGTCCTGGATATCGAGGATGCGGCCTTTAAGTTCCTCCCAATGGTCCTCGGGCACGAAGCCGGCGGAATCCATCAGCGTGTCCGGAATCGCGAAATGCTCTTCGAACGCGACCTTGCCCTGCATCGATGCGCCTCCCGCGCTATTGTTTATAGAGCATAATCCTTTCCGACCTCCCTTCGCCCGCCGCAGCGCCAAGCCAAACGGCGGTGAGTGCCCAGGGGCTTCGCGCAGGCGGGAATGCGCTACCCACCCGGATCGAGTCCGGGCAGGCTCTTTCGGTATCATGCTCTGGTTTCATCAGTACTGCCCTTTGGGCTCGAGCCCGAGCGCCATCTGGCCGTACATGGTTCCGACCGCGTCCCAGTTCATGCTGACGTGACGCCCGACCGCATTGGCGTCGCGCCAGGCGCGCTGCACCGGGTTCGTCAGATCGAGGCCGAGCCCTCCGGTCGAGGCGTTGAGCGCCTCGCTCGCGCGAATGGCAAGGGCGACCGCAAAGGCCTGGCCGCGGCGGCAGGTGATGCGGTCGCGTATCGTGATCTCCTTCCCCGCCCGCGCCATTTGCGCGACCGCGCGCAAGTCGCGCAGCAGTACCTCGCGCGCGGCATCGATCGAAGCCGCGGCGTCGGCGACGCGCAGCTGGACCGTGGCGAAGTCGGCCATGCGGTTCGCCGCGCCCGCGACCGCGCCGCGCGTGACCCGGGTGCGCGTCGCCTCGAGATAATCCTCGAGCGCGCCTTGCGCCGCGCCGACCGCGACCGCGGCGAGGCAGGAAGGGATGTGGCACAGCATGGGCACGGCGAACGTGGGGTTGTCCGCATAGAGCTTGGCGCCGGGCGTGCGGCCCGAGGTCGTCTCGGCAAAGGTCAGCACGCGATGCGCCGGCACGAACACGTCGTCGAGCACGAGCGTCTTGCTGCCGGTCCCGGCGAGGCCGATCACGTGCCAGGTGTCGTCGATCGAATAGTCATGCGCCGGGGCGAGGAGAAACGCCGGCCCTGGCGCTGCGCCGTCGTCGCTCGACGGCAACAAAGCCGCGCAGACCGACCAACTCGAATTGTCGCAGCCGCTGGCAAAGCTCCAGCGTCCCGACACGCGATAGCCGCCCGGCACCGCGACCGCTTTGGCGGCCGGCGCATAGGAGCCGCACAAGAACGCGTGCGGGTCGCGATCCCACACGTCGTGCTGCGCTTGTGCCGGGAAGCTCGCCAGCAGCCACTGATGCGCGGCGAGAAGCCCCGCGACCCACGCGGTCGACGGACAAGCCTTGGCAAGCTCGATGGTCAGGTCGACCAGCAGGTCGAAGTCGTGCTCGTAGCCGCCGAATGCTTGCGGCTTCACGATGTCGAAGAAGCCCACCTCGCGCAGCATCTCGATGCTTGCTGCCGGCACGGTCGCCGCCTGTTCGGTGGCAAGCGCCTCGGCTTTGATCCGCGGCGAGAGGGCGTGGACCCTGGCTTTGAGGGATGCGGGATCGGGGCGCATCCGCGCGAGCGGGCGCTCGAGGGTACTCGCTATGGACGGCATGGCTTGCCTCCGACGGATAAGCGATCAACTTGCGCCATTACCCGGCTCTCGTCGCCGGTTGCGCCGCTGACCTATCATGACGCGACCTGATGCATGTCCGCCCCGGCGGTGGCGGCGGCATTTCGTGGCCGCTGATCTTTCCGTCAGCGCGTTGACAATTATGATTGCGCACACAACTGTTGTCAATGCAATAGTTGACGACTGTCGCGTCCGCATTAACGTGCGGATCAGCGCCGCGCCCGCTCGTGAATGGAAGGACGCAACCCCTTGTATCGGCTGACGAAATCCTTTCCCTACCTGCTCAACCGAGTCGGCGTGCGCATGGGCGAGCTGTTCGTCCGGCGGATCGCGCCCTACGGCGTTACTCTCCCGATGTATCGGGTGCTGGCCTCGTTGTGGGAGACCGGCGATCGGCGGCTCGGCGATCTCGCGGCGCAAACCACTGTCGAGGTCTCGACGCTGTCCCGCCTGATCGGGGAGATGAAGCGCAAAGGCCTCGTGTCGCGGCGCCGCTGCGAGGACAACGAGCGCACCGTCGCCATCAACCTCTCCGCCAAGGGCCGCGCGCTTGCCGAGGAGCTGATGCCGATCGCGCAGCATTTCGAAGACGTGGCGGTGCGTGACTTCCCCACCGACGAAGTGGCGCGGATCAAGACGGTATTGGCAACCGTTTATTCAAATCTCGACGCGATCGAGCCCGAGATCGCAGCGCTGCAGCATCAGCCGCCGGGCCGCGCCCGCAGCGCCGCGGGCAGCGCGACCCGCTTGATCCGCACCACGCGGCGCGCGCGCGACGTACGAAAGGAAGCCGCCGGCTGACCCTTGCCGGCTCGCGCCATTTGTCGGAATTGATATTTTCATTGACAAATGTTGCAATGGAAAATTAGGCTTGCAGGTAACGGTACCGACGCTCGACGACCACTGATGGTCATCCGCCTGCTTTCGCGAAAGCGGGCGAACCAATAGTCCGTGAGCTATCAAACGAAGCGAGGGCGTGGTTACTGGGTTCTCCGCTGCCCGCCTACGCGGGAGATGTTTCGCGGGGCACGCCGAGTCAGAGAATCGATGCGCCGAGTTTCAGATATAGACAGTCAGCGGGAGAACGCGCCATGACCGGTCTCTTTGCAGTTGGAAAGCCCGCAACGCTGCTGCGCGCGGCCGGAGCGTTGCTGGCGGCGGCGTTTGCGTGCGCCGCGACCGAGGCCGGCGCGCAAAGCCTGCCGCCGCTCGCGCGGGATTTGAACCCGAGCGAGACGGCGCTCCTTCTGGTCGACTTCCAATATCCTTTCACCAACCCCGCGGGCGCCAACCACCGCGCCGTGAAAAAGGAGCTGGAAGAAAAACAGCTGCTCGAGCGGACCGTCGACCTGGTGAAGAAGGCGCGCAGCCTTGGCGTCTGGGTGGTCCACGTCACCGAGGGCTACAGCAGCGACTACCGCGAGCTCGACGCCGCCAATCCGGGCGGGTTCCACCGCGGGCAAATTCTCCGCCAGGCCTGGAAGATCGGCACCGAGGCGCAATCCTATTATCCACCGCTCCTTCCCGGGCCGGGCGACAAGGACCTGACCTTGCCGCCGCGCATCCAGACCTCCGCCTTCGGCGGCACCGGCCTCGATCAGATCCTCCGCTCGCGCGAGATCAGGAACATCGCGGTCGCAGGATTCACCACCGATGTGTGCGTCTATGCGACCGTGACCGCCGGCTACGATCTCGGCTACCATGTCTATGCGTTGAAAGATGCGATGGTGGGATATTTCCCCGATCAGGCGGAACTCATGCTCAAAAACACCTATCCGATGTGGTCGAAGGTAGTGAGCAACGACGAATGGCTCGCCATGCTCAACGCCGGCGCCAAGCCATCGACGCGCTAGTTTCGCGCGCAGCGACGGGGACCGACCGTGAACCCGCGCCGTTGTCCGGGCTGTGCCGCCGGGGAACATCGGCGTCGGCTTCTGCTGGCCCTCGTTTCGCTGCCGCTGCTGGCCGTGCGGCCGGCCAGCGCATCGGCTGCGCCCGAGGCGGTTCTTGCCGCGGCGGACCTGGCCGAGCCTTGGTCGGCGGTCAGGTTTACAATCCCGGACAGCGACGGCGATCTTTTGCCCTGCATCGTCATCCGTCTGCCGGACGGCGGATGGTACGCATCGAGCCTGATTTGCCCGCACAGCAAGTGCGACATCATTTATCTGCAGGACCCGACGACCGCGCGCAATTCGTTCGATGTCGAGGTCAGCACGCCGGTGCTGGCCTGCCCGTGTCATTTCAGTGTGTTCGATCTGCTGCGCCAGGGGCAGGTGATCGCCGGGCCGGCACCGGGTCCTCCCCTTCTGCTCAAGGTGAAGGTCCGTGACGACAAAGTGGTCATCAGCCGGTGACGGCCGGGTTTTGCCGTGCGCCTCCGCCCGATGAAAGGCGGTAGTTGGGCGGTCGCGCTGCTGATCGCGCTGGCGTGCGAGCCCGCGCTCGGTGAGACCTATCCGTCGCGGCCGGTGCGCGTGATGGTGCCGGCCTCGGCGGGCGGGGTGACCGACCTTATCGCGCGCATCACCGCGGACTATCTCTTCGTACGGACGAATCAGAGATTCGTGGTGGAAAACCGGACCGGCGCGGGCGGCAATCTCGCGACCGAAGCGGTCGCACGGGCCGAGCCGGACGGCTATACGCTCGGTCTCGTCGCCAGCGGCAATCTCGTCATCAATCCGTATATTTATCAGCGAATGCCGTTCGACGCGAAGACGGATCTGGTTCCGGTTGCCGCCATTGCGGAAGCGCCGCAAGTCATCGCCATCAACAAAGACGTTCCGGCCGCGACCCTGCAAGACTTGATTGCGATCGCGAGGGCCAAGCCGGAATCGCTCAAATACGCGTCGGCCGGTAACGGCTCGACCATGCATCTTGCCGGCGATCGGTTTGCCCGCCTCGCCGGCGTCAAGCTCGTCCATGTGCCCTATCGCGGTGCCTCGCCTGCCGTGACCGACGTCGTCGCCGGATTCGTGCAGGTGATCTCGGTTTCCGCCGGGCCGATCGTCGCGTTCGTGCGCTCGGGACAATTGCGCGTCCTGGCAGCCGCCAGCGCCCGTCGGCTCAAACATTTCCCCGACGTGCCGACCTCGGCGGAGGCGGGCCTGCCGGGCTACGAAATGACCACCTGGTTCGGCCTGGTGGCGCCGCGCAACACGCCGGACGAGATCGTGCAGACGCTCAACGGCTTTATCCGGGACATGCTGGCGAATCCAGGCGCCGGCAAACGGTTGGAAGACGCTTTCCTCGACCGCATGCCCATGACGCAGCCGGAATTCGCCGCTTTCGTTGCGGCCGAATTTCCCAAATGGGAAAAGGTCGTGCGCGACTCGGGCCTGCAACCGGATTAGCAGCGTGAACATCTGCCGTTTCAACGACGACCGCACGGGCGTGGTGCGCGGAACGACCGTGCATGACGTTACAAGCTTGATCCGCGCTTCGCACGGCGAGCCGGCGCTCGCCGTGATCAGGGCCCTCAAATCGGTTCCCGAGCGGGAGCTGCCGCGCGCGCCGGCTGTCCCGCTTGATTCCGTCGCCCTGTTGTCGCCGATTCGCGCGCCCAGCAAGATTCTCGCGGCGCCCGACAATTATCGCGCCCACGCCGCGGAAATGAAGGCCGATTCCGCCGCGTCGTTCGGCCGGATGCCCATGCCGCTCGAACAGGCCGGGCTGTTCTTGAAGGCGGTCTCGTCGCTGGTCGGCCCGTCCGCCGGCGTGGCACGGCGCTTTCCGGCGCGCCGCACCGATTACGAGGTCGAGCTGGTCGCGATCATCGGCGAGGAGGCGAGCGACATCGACCCGCCGCGGGCGCTCGACATCGTCGCCGGCTATGCGGTCGGCCTCGATATCACCGTGCGGGGGCCGGAAGACCGCTCGTTCCGCAAGTCGCTCGACACCTACACGGTGGTCGGCCCGTGGATGACCACCGCCGACGACATCCCCGATCCGCAGGCGCTGACGATGTCGCTCGCGTTGAACGGCGTGTCCAAACAACACACGAGCCTGAGCGATATGATCGCCGGCGTGCGCGCGCTGATCGCCTACGCCTCCACTTTTGCGACGCTCAACCCCGGCGACATGATTTTCACCGGAACGCCGGCGGGCGTCGGCCCGATCGGGCACGGCGACGTGATCGTTGCGGAAATCGACGGGATCGGACGCATGGAAGTCGAGGTGCGCGACTATGTTTAGCGCGCGAACGAGGCAAGACGGATGATTAAAACCAAACGACTCGCCTACGCGACCTTGGAGACGCCGGATCTCGAGCGGCAGATCGATTATTACGTGCACATCTTCGGGCTCGCGTTGGCGGGGAGAGAGAAAGGTCGCGCCTTCCTGTCGACGCCGCTCGGCCAACAGGCCGTGGTCCTCGAAAGCGGTACGCAGGCGCGCTGCACGAAAGTCGCGTTCGAAGCCGATCCCGCGGGCGACCTTGGCGCGATCGCCAAGATACTCGCGGGCAACGGCATTACGGCAGCCCGCAAGAGCGGCCTCACGCCCGCCGTGGCGGAGTTGCTCAGCTTCGCGGATCCGAAGGGGACCGAAATCGAAATCTTCACCGCGTCGACGCCGGCGGCGATCAACCCCGCACCGCACGGGTTCGGCGTGATCAAGCTCGGCCATATTGCCTTCAACGTGGCGGAAATCCGCAAGGTCGCGGCGTTCTACTGCGACGTGCTCGGGTTCCGCGTGTCGGACTGGCGCAGCGACTTCTTCGTGTTCCTGCGCTGCGGACCCGACCACCACACGGTGAACTTCGCTTCCCATGGCGTGCACGAGAAAATGCATCACATCGCCTTCGAGGTGAAGGACTGGGCGGAAATCGGGCGCGCCTGCGATTTCCTCGGCCGCAACAATTATCATCTCGTGTGGGGGCCCGGCCGCCACATCATCGGGCACAACATTTTCATCTACCACCGCAATCCCGACGGCCAGATCATGGAACTCTATTGCGAGATGGACCAGATGAAGGACGAGGCGCTCGGGTATTTCGAGCCGCGCGCCTGGCACCAGGACGTGCCGCAGAAGCCCAAGGTGTGGCCGGCCGACACGCTCGGCAGCTATTGGGGTGGCCGCGCCCCGCCCGGATTTGCAGATTGAGCACCGGTCAACGACGTAGGGGCGATGCTGGCCTGGATGAGGCCGGCGACGGTGGCCGGCGCGGTGAGCGTGGCGAGCGCGATCACCACCTTGCCGGCGAGGATCAGCTTGCGGCAGCTCTCGGCCACAAGGCCAAGGCGCTCGAGCTACGGCGCGGCAGCCTTCGCTCGCGAAGCGAGCGAAGGCTTGGTGGGCGCACAAGGACTCGAACCTTGGACCCGCTGATTAAGAGTCAGCTGCTCTACCAACTGAGCTATGCGCCCTTCACCAACTCGATCAGTCACTTGTGCATCGCGGCTGGCACAAGCTCAAGTGACGTTTCACGCGAACCGCTTGCCGCGGCCGGACCGATCGTGGCCGGGCAGCGATCTCGGCGCGCTCCCTCTCCCCGGCGGGGAGAGGGTCGGGGTGAGGGGGTTACGGCGTCTCGACAGGCCCGAACCCCTCACCCCACCCCTCTCCCTATGGGAGAGGGAGCAGGCCGAGCGAGCCGCGGCAACGCCGATCGATACGAAGCTGATGCTTGCCGCGGCCGCCGCCTATCTAGGGGACCGGCCCGCATTTTCCAAGCCTGAATTAGCGCGTCCACAGGCGTGGTCCCCACCGCAGCCGCAGGCTAGCATGCGGCCCCGCCCGCCTCCCCGCGTCTCTGCCGGAGTTCCGCAGGTGAACATCGAGATCGTCAAGTCGGACGCGCCGCGCCCGCTCGCCCATTATTCGGAAGCCATGGTCGCGGGGCCGTGGGTATTCGCCGCCGGCCAGATCGCGAGCGACTACAAGGCCGGCGTGCCGCAAGCCGCGCGCCGGCATCCGAGCTTTCCGTATTATTCCTCCGACATCAAGCTGCAGACGCGCTACGTGCTCGACAACCTCAGGAGGACGTTCGCGGCGGCCGGAAGCTCGCTCGACCACGTGGTCAAGGCGCAGGTGTTCCTCACCGACCTGAACGACTTCGTCGCCTTCGACGAGGTGTGGAAGGAGTACTTCCCGGTGCCGCCGGCGCGCACCACCGTCGGCACCACCGGCCTGCTGGTGAAGGACACCCTGGTCGAGATCGACCTGATCGGCTGCGTGCCCGGCCGCGGCGTCGAGAAGCGGGCGGTGCAGTCGGGCGCGCCGCGCCCGCTCGCCCATTACACCGAGGCGTTCACATTGGGCGACCTCGTGTTCGCGGCCGGCCAGATCGCCAGCGACTACCGGACCGGCGTGCCGGAGGAAGCGCGGCGGCATCCGAACTTTCCCTATTACTCGTCGGATATCAAACTGCAGACCCGCTACGTCCTCGAGAACCTCAAGCAAACCTTCGCGGCGGCCGGCAGCGCCCTCGACAACGTCGTCAAGGCGCAGGTCTTTCTCACCAACTTGAACGACTTCCCCGCCTTCGACGAGGTGTGGAAGGAGTATTTCACGATGCCGCCGGCGCGCACCACCGTCGGTACCACGGGGCTGCTGGTGAAGGACACGCTGGTCGAGATCGACCTGATCGGATTCGTGTCCGGCCGCGGCATCGCCAAGGTGCCGATCAAATCGAGCGCGCCGCGGCCGCTCGCCCATTACAGCGAAGCGTTCCGGGTCGGCGATCTCGTGTTCGCCGCCGGCCAGATCGCCAGCGACTACAAGACCGGCGTGCCGGAAGCCGCGCGCCGCCACCCGAACTTTCCCTACTATTCTTCCGACATCAAGCTGCAGACCCGCTACATCCTCGACAATCTCAAGCAGACGTTCGCGGCCGCCGGCGGCTCGCTCGAGCGCGTGGTCAAGGCGCAGGTGTTCCTCACCGATCTGAACGACTTCAACGCCCTCGACGAGGTGTGGAAGGAGTACTTTCCGGTGCCGCCGGCGCGCACCACCGTCGGCACCACGGGCCTCCTGGTGCGTGACACGCTGGTCGAGATCGACCTGATCGGGGTGGCGTCGTAGGGCGCAATAGCAAAGCGTATTGCGCCGGGTGGCAACACACGGCGCATTACGGCCTTCGGCCTAATGCGCCCTACGCGTACTGTGCTACCCTCGCCTCCCCTCCCCCACCATCAGGCGCAGCCCCATGAAGATCGACTACGACGCCTACAAGTTCCTCAAGATCGCGCGGCCGGCCCCGCGCATCGTCGAGATCGTCATGAGCAATCCCGGCAAGCTCAACTCGCTCGACCGCCGCGGCCACGCCGAGCTTGCCGAGATCTGGCGCGACATCGATGCCGATCCCGACGTCTCGGTCGCGCTGCTGCGCGGCGAGGGCGGCAATTATTCCGCCGGCGGCGACCTCGGCCTGATCGACGAGATGGTGGCCGACTGGGACGTGCGCGTGCGCGCGTGGCGCGAGGCGCGCGACATCGTCTACAACGTGATCAACTGCTCGAAGCCGATCGTCGCCGCGATCGATGGACCGGCGGTCGGCGCCGGGCTTTCCGCCGCCATGGTGGCGGACGTGGTCGTGGTCGGCCGCACCGCCCGCATCATCGACGGCCACACCCGCCTCGGCGTCGCCGCCGGCGATCATTGCGCCATGGTCTGGCCGCTGCTGTGCGGCATGGCCAAGGCCAAATATTATCTGCTGCTGTGCGAGACCGTCACCGGCGAGGAGGCCGAGCGCATCGGGCTCGCCAGCCTGTGCGTCGACGACGACAAGGTGATCGCGACCGCACGCGGCGTGTGCGACAAGCTGGTGCGGCTGCCGCCGACCGCGGTGCGCTTCACCAAATACGCGCTCAACAACTGGCTGCGCGCGGCGGGACCGACGTTCGACGCCTCGCTGGCGCTCGAGTTCATGGGCTTCTCCGGCCCCGACGTCGGCGAGGGCGTCGCCGCGTTGCGCGAGAAGCGCCGCCCCGACTTCAAGCCGCAGTCGCCGTATTGAGCGCACGTAGGGCGCAATAGGCCGAAGGCCGTATTGCGCCGGTTGTCTATGAAACGGCGCAATACGCTTCGCTATTGCGCCCTACCACACGGGACCCCCGCATGCACGATTTCTCCTCCCGCGCGGCGTTCGTGACCGGCGGCAGCCGCGGCGTCGGCCGCGCCATCGCGCTCGAGTTCGCCGCGCGCGGCGCGAACGTCGCCGTCGTCTACAAGGCGCGCCGCGACAGCGCCGAGGCGGTCGCCGCCGAGATCGAATCCGGCGGGCGCAAGGCCCTTGCGCTGCAGGCGGACGTGGGGGATTCTGCCGCGGTCGCCGCGGCGTTCGCGCGCGCCCGCGACGCCTTCGGCGGCATCGACATCGTGGCGCACTCCGCGGGCGCGCAAGTCGAGTGGAAGGCGGTGCGCGACCAGGACCCGGCGGCGTGGGCGGCGTTCGTGCGCAGCGACCTGATCGGAGCCTTCAACGTGGTGCACGCGGCGGTCGGTCACATGCACGCGCGCGGGCGCGGCGTCATCATTGCCATCTCCTCGATCGCCGCGCAAATGTGCCAGCCGCGCAACTCGCAGGGCGCCGCCGCCAAGGCCGGGGTCGAGGCGCTCATCCGCGTGGTCGCGCGCGAGGAGGGCCGCTACGGCATCCGCGCCAACGTGATTTCCATCGGCCTGACCGACACCGACCAGGCGCGCGAGGCGTTCGCCAGCTGGGGCGAGGCGGCGACCCGCAAGGTGATCGACGGCATTCCGCTCAAGCGCATCGGCAAGCCGCAGGAGATCGCCCGCATGGCCGCCTATCTCGCCAGCGAGGACGGGTCCTACGTCACCGGCAAGGTGATCCAGGTCGACGGCGGCCAGATGATTGCGGGTTAGCGCAGTCGGAGAGCGAAACGGTATGATGCCGCAGTGAATCCCGGGTCGTCATCGCCCGCGAAGGCGGGCGATCCAGTAACCACAGGTCTTTCAAATAGAACTACGACCTGTGTTTACTGGATGCCCCGCTTTCGCGGGGCATGACGAGGCGGTGGGGATACTGATGTAGATCATGCTCCAAAGATAAAGGGAGGAAACGATGACGCAAACATATACGCCGAGCCGCCGCGCCGTGCTGCGCACCGGCACCGCCGCCGCCGCCATGCTGGCGGCGCCGCCGTTCCTGCGCCTTGCCACCGCGGCGACGCCGGTCAAGATCGGCATCCCGACCGTGATCACCGGCGGCTACGCGGTGCTCGGCTCGCACGTGATGCGCACCTGCAAGCTGGTCGAGAAGATGACCGGCGCCAAGGGCGTGCTCGGCCGCCCGATCGCGTTCGAGTACCGCGACACCCAGGGCAATCCCGCCGACTGCGTGCGCAAGTGCCAGGAGCTGGTCGAGCGCGACGGCATCCGCCTGATCACCGGCGTGGTCGTCTCCTCGGAAGCGCGCGCGATCATGCCCAAGCTCGCCGAGTGGAAGGCGTTCTTCATCTCGCACGGCTGCGGCGACGGCCTCCTGACCACCAAGGAGTTCCTGGTGCCGAACTT
>DASZJC010000278.1:0-1983 GCA_035948495.1 Xanthobacteraceae bacterium
GGCCGCGCGCTCAAAGCCATTCGCACCGACCAGACGGCCGCCGTGGCTCTCGGCATCAATGTGCCGCGCTACAAAGTGGCCGCCTTCGCCATCAGCGCCGCGCTTGCCTCGTTGTCCGGCAGCCTCTACGCCTTCCATTTCCACTTTCTCTCGCCCGAAATGGTCAACACGACGCGCTCGTTCGAGATGATCACGATGCTGGTGATCGGCGGCGAGGGAACGCTGGTGGGTTCTCTCCTCGGCGTCGCGCTGCTCACGCTGCTCCCGGAAATCTTCCAGCCGTTCGCGCTGTACAAGCGGCTGGCCGAAGGAGCGCTCCTCGTCATCGCCTTCCAATACCTGCCCGCGGGCATTTACGGATCGCTTGCCGGCTGGCTGTCGCGGCTCGGCGCCGGGCGCCGGACGCCGCGTCCGCTCGTGCTGTCGAAGGATCGGACCGGATGAGCGCCGCCGCCCTCAGCCTCGTCAACGTCACCAAGCGATTCGGCGGCCTCGCGGCGGTCTGCGACGTCACGCTCGAAGTCCCCGACGGCAGCCTGACCGCGCTGATCGGACCCAATGGGGCCGGCAAGACCACCTTGTTCAATCTGGTCACGAACCTGTTTGCGCCGACGGCGGGCGACATCTATTTCTACGGCACCTCGCTCAACGACCTGTCGCCGGGACACATTGCCGGGCTTGGCTTGATCCGGACCTTTCAGACTGCGCGCGTCTTCCCCGGCATGACGGTGCTTGAGAACGTCCTGGTGGGCGGCCACCGCCACATGCGCCGTCACGCCGTCGAGCAGATGCTGTGGCTGGCGTCCGCCCGCGGCGAGGAGACGAAGCTGACGGCGAAGGCAGACGCGCTTCTCGGCATGACCGGTCTCTCCCGGTTTCGCGACGACGCCGCAACCGACCTCCCGATGGGCGCGCAAAAGCTCCTGGAAGTAGCGCGTGGGCTGATGGCGCGGCCGCGGCTCCTGTTGCTCGACGAGCCGGCGGCGGGACTCAACGACAGCGAAACGGGCGAACTCGCCTCGCTGTTGCGTGCCGTCCGCGACAGCGGCGTGACGGTGATGGTGGTCGAACACAACATGTCGCTCGTGATGGGAGCCGCGGATCTGGTGACGGTGCTCGACGCCGGGTATCTCGTTGCCTCGGGCAGTCCGCAGGAAATCCGCCGGAATGCGCGCGTGATCGAGGCGTATGTCGGTCCGGAGGCCGCCGTTTGATGCTCGAGCTTCGCGGAATTACCACGGGATACGGCGCGACGCCGGTCGTCCACGATATCGATCTGGCGGTCCGGGCCGGCGAGATCGTGACGCTCCTCGGCGCGAACGGCGCCGGAAAGACGACGCTGGTGAAGACCATTTCCGGCCTGCTGCCGGTCCACGGCGGGCAAATCCTGTTCGAGGGCCGGCGGATTGAAAGGCTTTCGCCGCGCGCCCGGGTGCTGCTGGGGATCGCGCACGTGCCGGAAGGACGACAGACCTTCGCCGGCCTCACGGTGGCCGAGAACCTGCAGCTCGGCGCCTGCGTCCATCAGCACCGCAGAGGAGAGGACACCGCGCAGCGGATGAAGGACGTCTGCCAGCGCTTCCCGGTGCTGCTCGAGCGACTGCATGAAGTCGTCGGCAACTTCTCGGGCGGCCAGCACCAGATGCTCGCAATTGCCCGCGGCCTCATGGCCGACCCCAAGCTGCTGATACTCGACGAGCCGTCGCTCGGATTATCGCCGACGCTGGTTCGGCAGATATTCCCCCTCATCGCGCAATTGCGTGATCGGGGGATGGCGATCTTGCTGTCGGAGCAGAACGCCCGCCTCAGCCTCGCAATCGCGGATCGCGGCTATGTCATCGAAAACGGACGTGTCGCCCTGTCGGGAGAGGGTCGCGAACTGCTGCACTCGCCCCGCGTCGCCGAACAATATCTTGGCGTCGGATCGGCCGTGGGGGCGATCAACGAGTCCCGCGTCGAGCAGCTTGCCGCGCAGCTGCGCCA
>DASZJC010000279.1:0-3622 GCA_035948495.1 Xanthobacteraceae bacterium
TCGCCGGACACGAGTTCTCCCTGCGCGACATTGCGCTCTTCGCGGTCGCACTGGCGACCTTGGTTCTGTTGGCGTTCCGCCGGCTCGACCGCAGTCCGTGGGGCCGCGCCATGCGCGCGGTGCGCGCCTCGGAAGTCGCCGGCCAATGCCTTGGTCTCAATCCTGTCGCCGTGCGCATCGTTGCGTTCGCGCTCTCCGCGCTGGCGACCGGGCTGGCGGGCGCGCTCTTCGCGCCGCTCGCAGGTTTCGTCAGCCCGAGCGGCTTCACCTTCTCGCAATCGATCCTCTACCTGCTGGCGGTCATCGTCGGCGGCGCCGGAACGACGCTCGGGCCCCTGGTCGGCTCCGCCATGGTGGTGCTGCTGCCGCAACTCCTCGCCGGGCTTGCCGAGTATCAGGTCCTGTTCTTCGGCGCGGTGCTCCTGCTGGTGCTGTGGCTGGCGCCGGAAGGCATCGTCGGCGAAATCCGCCGCCGCTTTGCCGCTGCCGGCCCGTCGCACCGACCGCATGACCATGTGGACGTCGCGAGCTATCTCACGAACCGGGCGCAGGGGGCGGCGCTCGAAGCCCGCGGCATCGGCCTTTCGTTCGGCGGCGTGCGCGCGCTGGCCGAGGTCGACTTTACCGCCGGTGCCGGCAAGGTCACGAGCCTGATCGGCCCGAACGGCGCCGGCAAGACGACGCTGCTCAATCTGCTGAGCGGGCTCTATCGCCCCGATACCGGCACGATCACGCTCGGCGAGCGGCCGCTGACTGGCCGCGCCCCGCACGCGATCGCCCGCGCCGGTATCGCGCGCACATTCCAGACGAGCCAGCTGTTCGCCGGGCTTTCCGTGCTCGACAACGTCCGCGTCGGCCTGCGTGGCCATCGCCTCGGCAGCCCCATTCCGATCGGCCCGCGCCGCGAAAGCGGCGAGCGGCGGCTCGCGGAGAGCCTGCTTGTGTTCGTCGGCTACGGCGACGCGCTCGAGCGGCCTGCCGGCGACCTCGCCCATATCGACAAGCGCCTGGTCGAAATCGCCCGCGCCCTCGCCACCGGGCCGAAGGTCCTGCTGCTGGACGAACCGGCGGCCGGGCTCGGCGCCGACGACAAGACCCGCCTGCGGACGCTGCTGCGCCGCCTCGCCGACCTCGGCATCGCGGTGGTCCTGGTCGAGCACGACATGGGCTTGGTGATGGAGGTCTCCGACACCGTGGTCGTGCTCGATGCCGGCCGGCGCATCGCGGCCGGCGCGCCGGCGCAGGTGCAGAACGACCCGGTGGTGCTCGCGGCCTATCTCGGCGGCGCCGAGTTTGCCCCCGCGCTGCGGCGCGCGCCATGGCGGGGCGGACGCGAGCTGCTCGCCGCGCGCCGGGTCCATGCGGGCTACGACGAGATCGAGGTGCTGCGCGGGATCGACGTCGAAGTGCGCACGGGAGAGTTGGTCGCCGTGCTCGGCGCCAACGGGGCCGGCAAGACCACCATGATGCGCGCGCTCAGCGGCCTGCTGCGGCCGACCGGCGGCTCGATCAAGCTCGACGGGGTCGAGATTTCCTCGCTTCTGGCGCACCGCATCGCCCGCGCGGGCGTGGTGCTCGTCCCCGAGGGCCGCCAGGTGTTTCCCGAGCTGAGCGTCGTCGACAATCTGCTGCTCGGCGCCTACTCCCGGCCAGCGCGCACGGCCGCGGCCGCAATCGAGCGCATGCTCGCGCGCTTTCCGCTGCTGCGGGCGCGGGCGGCGCAGCACGCCGGCCTGCTCTCGGGCGGCGAGCAGCAGATGCTGGCGCTCGCCCGCGGGCTCATTGCCGCGCCGCGCGTGCTGCTGCTCGACGAGCCGTCGCTCGGCCTCGCGCCGGCCGCCATCAACGAGCTGTTTGCCGACGTGGCGGCGCTGCGCGACGACGGCGTCACCCTGCTGCTGGTCGACCAGATGGCAGGCCCGGCGCTCGCCCTTGCCGAGCGCGCCTACGTCATCGAGACCGGCCGTATCGTGCGCGCCGGCCTGGCGGCGGAGATCGCGACCGACGCGGCGTTGCGCGAGGCCTATCTGGGCGGCCAGGCGCAGCCTGCCGCGAGCTGAGGACGTCATGGACCTGATACTGAGAAATGCCCGCGCGTTCGGTCTCGCCGGCGATGGTTTGGCTGACATTGGCATCGACCAGGGCCGCGTTGCTGCGATCGCCCCGGCGCTGGCAGCCGATGGTCCTGAGATAAACCTTGCGGGACGCCTCGTCGCGCCCGGCCTGGTCGAGACCCACATCCATCTCGACAAGACCTGCATCATCGACCGCTGCACCGCCGAACAGGGCACGGTCGCCGAGGCAGTGGCGCAGACGGCCGCCGCCAAGCGCGCCTTCACCGAGGAGGACATCTACGCCCGCGCCGTGCGCACGCTTGAGAAGTGCCTCTCCCACGGCACCATGCTTATGCGCACCCATGTGGAGATCGATCCCGGCATCGGGCTCAAGGGCTTTCACGCGATCCGGCAGCTCGCGTGCGATTACGCCTGGGCGATCGACATCGAGATCTGCGCCTTTCCGCAGGAAGGGTTGATCAACAACCCGGGCACCGACGTGCTCCTCGCCGAATGCCTGAAGAACGGCGCGCGGGTGATCGGCGCCGTGCCCTATACGGACAGCGATCCGCGCGGCCAGATCGACCGCATCTTCGCGCTCGCGCGCGAGTTCGACGTCGACATCGACATGCACCTCGACCTCGGCGACACCCCCGACGACATGCAGATCGGCTACGTGTGCGACTGCACCGAGCGCTACCGCTACGGCGGACGCGTGGCGGTCGGGCACGTCACCCAGCTGTCGACCGCCCCGTCCGCACAATTCGACGCGATCGCGCGCCGCCTCGCCGAGGCCGGCGTCGCCGTGACCGTACTCCCCTCGACCGACCTCTATCTCACCGGCCGCGGCCAGGACCACAGCGTGCTGCGCGGGGTCACCGCCGCCCACAAGCTCGTCGGCCACGGCGTCAATTGCTCGCTCTCCACAAACAACGTGCTCAACCCGTTCACGCCCTATGGCGACGCTTCCCTCATCCGCATGGCGAACCTCTACGCCAACGTCTGCCACGTCAGCCGGCCGGCCGAGCTTGCAGAATGCTTCGCCATGCTCACCACACGGTCGGCGCGGCTGATGCGGCGCGGGGGTTACGGGATCGCGCCCGGCAACGCCGCCAACCTCGTCGCGTTCGACTGCGCCGGGGCGCGCGCCGCCGTCGCCGAGCTGGTGCCGCCGCTGTTCGGGCTCAAGGACGGCCGCCTCACCTTCACCCGCCCTCGCGCCAAGCTTCGGCCGCAGCAGGGCGACAACGACGCGGCCGCGATCGGGGAGGTCCTCGCAGTCACAGCGAGGCTTTGAGCGAGCAACAAATCGTTACGTCATCCCGATCAGGATGACGTTGAATTTGTTTTACGGTCCCGCACGGGCCGGCTTCGTTCCACCCTTGAGCTTGAGCGCCGCCACCATCTGATCGACGATCTCGCGCGGGCGCGGCTCGATCGAGACCACGAGCGGGTGCTCGTCCGGCCCCGGCTCCTCCAGCGCCTCGAACTGGCTGTGCAGCAGGGCGGGCGGCATGAAATGGCCGTGCCGGGTCGCGATGCGCCGCGCGATCAGCGGCTCGCTGCCC
>DASZJC010000280.1:0-2671 GCA_035948495.1 Xanthobacteraceae bacterium
GGTGACCCCTCGATCCGGAGGCGGCGGGTTGGCCATACCCGGGTAAGGAGATTACGCCGTCCGGGCGAAAAGGTTCCGTCATCGGGGCCGCCCCGCTCATGAAGGGCTCGGCACGTCCGCGGGCACCAGGAGACGACCTGGATCAGCTCGCACGCACGCACCGGGCGGGCGCCTCGCGCCGCGCTCAAATTGCGCTACTCTCGACGCTCGCGCTGTGCTTACGCACACGGGGATGGCGGTTGCGCAGCGGCTTTGCCGGCCGCTCGCGGTCCATCGGCAGGAAAAGGAAGCGCCATGAACGAGGACGTTCTCAACACCAGCGTGCGACGGTTCCTGAAAAAAGTCGGGATCACTTCGCAGCGCGAGATCGAGAAGGCGGTGCGCGATGCCGTTGGGAGCGGCCGCCTGAAAGGAAACGAGGCGCTGCCCGCCAAGATGACGCTCACGGTCGGGCAAGTCGGCGTCGCCGTGGAGATCAGCGGCGACATCGAGCTCGAGTGAGCCCCGTTAGTTGGAGCATGATCTGTTCCGAAAACCGGCGCCCGCCCCGGAACAAGTCCGGGGCAGGCTTTTTTCGGGATCATGCTCTACGGCGCGCGTGAGCGTTCGGCGGCGTGCTCGACGGCGACGCCGGCGTCGCCGGCACCGGCCGATCCGGCGCTTGCCGGACGCCCTCGCTCAGCGTCACCTCGGTCCGCCGCTTCGGCAAGGCCCGCGGATATTCACGCTGCAGGAACGCGATGAGTTCTTCGCGCACCTCGCAACGCAGGTCCGACGCCGCAGAAGCGTTGGCCGCGCTCACCAGCGCGCGCAATTCGATGCTGTCGTCCGTGGCGCCGATGACCTGCAGATTGACCACTTGGCCGTCCCAGAGCTTCGATCGCGACACGATCTTCCTCAATTCGTCGCGAACCGGCCCGACCGGCACGGTGTAATCCACGTAGACAAGGACGCTGCCGATCAGCGCGGCCGAGTGGCGGGTCCAGTTCTGGAACGGTTTTTCGATGAAGTAAGACAAGGGCACGATCAGGCGGCGCCAATCCCACAATCGAACCACCACGTATGTGCCGGTGATTTCCTCGATCCAGCCAAACTCGTTCTCCACAATGACGGCGCCCTCCAGCCGGATCGGCTGGGTCATCGCGATTTGCACGCCGGCAAACAGATTGCTCAGCACCGGCCGGGCGGCGAGGCCGGCGACGAGACCCGCGACGCCGGCCGACGCGAACAGGCTGACGCCATACTGGCGAACCGATTCGAAGGTGGTCAGAACGCAGGCCGCCGTGACGACCAGGATCAGGACGGTCCCCGTGCGCTCGAGGATGCGCACCTGGGTGAGATGCTTGCGGGCCAAGAGATTGTCTTCCACGGCGGCCGGCAAGCGCAGCAAATATATGCGCCCCGCCAACCGCACCGCGATGACGGCTATCCAACCCATCAGGATGACGAAGGCGATGAGCAGCGCGTGATGGATGGTGGCGTTGGTGGGAGCATCGAGCCGCGTCGCCGAGGTTGCAAAAGTCAGCGCAAAGATGACGAGGGCCAATCGGGTAGGCCCCTGGGTCTGGGACAGCAGCGATTTGAGGAACACGTTTCGCGAATCGACCGCCCGGCGTGCCAGCCGCATCAGGATCGCGTGGCATACCAGCGCCGCCACCACGGCAAACGCGAGCGCGCCGAGAGCGACCGCCCAATCGGGGGCCCGTGCCGCCGCTTCCGCGAAGCGCGCGACGAGGTCCGAGACGATGGCCTGAAAGCTGTTCTGTTCCATCCGCCCTGCACAGCTCGGGAACCTTCGCCGGAGGCAACCCCAGTCGAGCCGCCTTGGTTCCCCTGAGAGGTATTATAGTAGGAGCCGCCTTTTGGCAGATTGCACGCAGATTTCCCCAATTCTGCCCACTTCGCGCCATCGTGCGGGGCACCAATTCCACTCGCGGGATTCCACAGGGGGTGGACGCCATGAGCTTTCGCATGATCGCGGCGGGCGCCGCCATGCTCGCCGCCGTGACCCTTGCGACGACCTCGACACGCGCGCGCGCGGCGGCGGAGAACGCCGAAGCAGCGCCTGCGTCAACCGTCCATGCGCGCGCGGCCAAGCCGCAACATCGGGCGCAACGTCGCGCGGCCAAGACCCAGACCGATTTGGCCAAGGCCCATCACGGCAAGCGGGCCCGGCTTGCCCTCGCCCGCCACCGCCACCGGCCGTCCGAGGAGCCGAGCGGCGAGACGGTCCGCCAATCCGCCGCTCCCGTTCGCCCGGAAGCTGCGGCCGTTTCCCATCAGCAAACGTCGGCCGAGCGGCGCTTCCGCGAGTTCCTCAATCCGCAATCGTTTGCCGTGGCCGTCAGCGAGGAACTGCGCAGCCCGCGGCTGCTGGCTGCGCATTTCTCCGGCGAAATGGCGGACCCGGAGATCATCGCCGCGAGCTGGACCGTCCCGGTCACCGCCGATCCGCCTGAGGACGCGGCGCCGATCGCCCCCGATCAAACGACCGGGGACGACAGTCCGAGCACGGCCGCGGCGTTGACGCACAGCGACGCGACCACGATTCAACGGGTGGCGCAGACCGGCAACGAGCCGACCCGCATGTCATTCCTGCGCTGGTTCTTCGTCGCCTGGGGCGGCGTGCTCACTTTCGCGTCGGCGGTGCGGATGGCCGTGGGCTGACCGA
>DASZJC010000281.1:0-3688 GCA_035948495.1 Xanthobacteraceae bacterium
CCCATCACCACCCATTCGATCGCGCGCAGGATGTCGTCCTTGGTGAACTGCAGATACGACGTCCAGCCGGTCGGCTCCGATATGGGCGTCATCGGCGCCTCGGCGAAGCGCAGGTTGATCACCTCGACCTGGTCGCCGCGCTTCTGGTCGAATCCGATGGCCGAGCGCACCAGGGCGCCGATGCGCTCGATCTCCTGGCTGGTGCGCGGCTGATAGGCGACTTCGCCGCCGTCTCCCTTGGCATAGGTGCCGTCGACCAACACCGCGACCGACACCCGCTTGATGCGCGCGCCCTCGATGACCTCGGTCTTGGTGGTGCGGGAGATTTCGTAGTTGGCGATCTCCTCGGACTTCTTGCTCTGGTCGCGCTGCACGGGCTGGCCCTCCGGCGCGGGTGCGCGCTGGCCGCCGGGAAGCTCGTTGCCGACCGTGACCTGCCCGTCGCGGCCGTCGCCGGTCGCGGTCTGTTCTTCGCGCGTTTGGCTCGAGCGCAGCACGCGGCCCTCGGGATCGAACTGGTCGGACGTCTGGGTGATGCGGTTGAAATCGAAATCGGCGGTGAGCTGGACGCGGGCGCGGCCCGGGCCCACCACCGAGGAGACGATCGACTCGATCTCCTCGCGCAGGCGCCGCTCGTAGGCCGCCTGGCGCTCCTCCGCATGCGTGGCCGGGTCGTTTTCGCCGGTGCCGGCCGCGCCGTCGGCGAGCAGGCGGCCCGCTTCGTCGACGACCGAGACGCGTTCCGGCTTGAGCCCGTTCACCGCGGTGGCGACGAGGTGCCGAATCGCCCGCACCTGCTGGGTCTCGAGCGCGCCGCGCATCTTGAGCACGATCGAGGCGGAGGGCTCGACCTTGTCGCGGGAGAACAGCGGTCGTTCCGGCAGGACGAGGTGGACGCGGGCGGCCTGGACGCGATCGATCGACCGGATGGTGCGCGCCAGCTCGCCCTCGAGCGCGCGCAGGTGGTTGATGTTCTGCACGAAGCTGGTGGCGCCGAGCGCGTCGGACTTGTCGAAAATCTCGTAGCCGATGCCGCCGCCCTTGGGGAGGCCGCCTTCGGCGAGCTGCATGCGCACGCGCGCCACCTGGTCGCGCGGGACCAGGATGATCGCGCCGTCGTTCTTGAGCTGGTAGGCGACACCCTGGCGCTCGAGGTCCTTCACGATTGCGGTCGAATCTTCGACCGTCAGGTCGGTGAACAGCGGCGTCATCTGCGGCGAGGTCACCTGCAGGATCAGAAACCCGAACACGCCCACGAGCGTCACCGCGACGGCCGCCATGGCGCCAAGCCGCGCCGCCCCCAGCGTCTTCAAGAACCCGACCAAGCCCTGCACCGGAAAGCCCCCGACGGCGCGCGCGGCGCCTGCTGGGCAAAATTTGCCCGGTGCATGGTTTCCATTCGGTTAACGGAAGGGAGCGAATAGGGAGAAAGGGGCGAATAGCGAGTAGTGAATAGCGAATAGCGAATAGAAAGGCGTGCGCCGGCACCTCCGAATGAGGGCCGTGCTCCTCGCTACTCGCTATTCACTACTCGCTACTCGCTCGCGGGCGCCAGCCCGCACGCGTTCACTGCCGGTATTGCTGGATACGGGTGGTGCGCAGGCCGGCGAGGCCATGGCGATCAATGGAATATTGCCAGGCCAGGAATTCCTCGACCGTCAAGGTGTAGCGGCTGCAGGCTTCCTCGAGGGACAGGAGCCCGCCGCGGACTGCGGCGACGACCTCGGCCTTGCGGCGGATGACCCAGCGCTTGGTGCCGGGCGCCGGCAGGTCCGCGATCGTGAGCGGACTTCCGTCCGGCCCAATCACGTACTTGGCCCGCGGACGATGGGGCTCGCTCATATGTACTCTCACACACTCAACGGTTACTCGAACGCACAATACGCGGTGGCGCTTAAAATTTGGCTAAGCGGCGGCGGCAAAGGGAAATGACGGCTGCCAAAGGCGCTCGCTACACCCGGATGTCGATGCCGCCGCCGAGGCCTGCCAGCTGTCCGTAGCGCCGCAGCGCGGCGTCGATCGGCGCAATCTCGCCGTCCGGCACGGCTGCCTGCGCGGGCGGGGAAAGCGGCGCGGGCGATCCCTGGTCGCGGCCGGCAAAGGACTGGTCGCGCAGGGAGAACTGCAGGGCGCCGTCGTCGGTCGTCAGGCCGGCGGATTGCAGGGCGCGCTCGAGGGCGGGCGCGTCGCGGCGCAGCAGGTCGAGGGTGTCGGCCCGGTCGACCACGAGGTGCGACGTGGCGCGGCCGCTGCTGTCGACGTTGAGCCGAACCTCGATGCGGCCGAGGTCCGGCGGGTCGAGGCGGATCTCGAACTGCTTCTCGCCGGCTTCCACCCGCGCGGCGATGGCGAACGGAACACCCGCGAGCGGCACCGCATCGGCGGGGCCGGCGGCGTGCTGCGGCATCGTCCACATGGCTGGCATCGCCTGAGGCGTGGCGGGGACGCCGGCGTTGAAGGCCGGTTGAATCTGGGTGCCGAGCTGACCATTGCCGCTCGCAACCGTCGTGTCGACCGGCGTTGCGCCGGTCGTCGCAGCCGAGACGTCCGCTGCGGTATCTGTCGTCCCGTTGTCCATTGCGCGCCCGGACACGGCGAATCTAACGCCGAGTTGAACCGGCAATGCGGTGGCGGAGTTCTCGGAGACGGGGCCGGCCGTCGGGTCGGCCGGGGGCTGGGTCGGGAACTGGATCGAGGAGGCAGGGGTAACCGCTGGAGTCGGGGGGGACAACGTCGCGGCGGCCGACGCGAGCGTGACGCCGGGCGAGAGGGGTGTGGGCGATTTGGGAGTCTGGTCGGCCGCTGAGGCAGGCCCGGCGGCCGGCGGCATCGCCGGCAGGATTGCGGCCTTCAATTCGGCTGGCGCGGAGATCGCGGCCATTCCGTTCGCGTCGGTCGCCGTGGGCGTGTTCGCCACCGCGTCCGCACTCGGCGGCAGGGGCGCGGGGCCGCCGGTCGTGACCGGATCGGCACTCGCGCCGGCCGGCACGGCCGTGTCCGGCGCCGGTGTTGCGGCCGCTGGTGTCGACGCTGTCAGTGCGGGCGCCGTTGCGGCCGCAGGCGTCGACGCTGTCAGTGTGGGCGCCGTTGGGGCCGTGGCCGCCGGCGTCGGCCCCTGGGGTGGAGTTGTCGGCGCGGCGAGCGCCGGAATGCCTGGGACTGCCGCTGCCGATGTGCCGGCAACCTGAGTCGATGGGTCGCTCGGATCGCCGGCATCGGCCGACTTGCCGGCCTTGTTGCCGTCCGCCGACGGAGTGGGGTCGCCGGACGCATTGGTTTTCGTGCCGCCCGATGGCGTCGGGTTTTGGCCGGCCGCGACCAACAACGGATCGACCGGCAGCGGCGGCGCGAGGCCGGCGACGGCCGTGGCATCGGTCGTTGCGGCACTGGCGCCGGAATTGCTCGCTCCCGAAGGGTCCTTGGCGCCCTTCGCGGCCTTGGCATGGCTGGCGCTGGGGGTGCCGGAGATGATTGTACCGGCCGGGGCCGCGTTGGAGCCCCCGGCTGCGTCCTTGCCGGCGCCCGCACTATTTTGGCCCGCCTTCGACGCGTCGTCCGCACGCGACCCCGGCGTCGATGCGTTGGCCGCGCCCTGCGCCGGCGGAAGCGGCACCGCGGGCGCCGTCGTTGCCGCTCCGTCGAGCAGGTCGGCGAACGCGCCAGACGATCCGGCGGCCGGGCCCGCGTC
>DASZJC010000282.1:0-2196 GCA_035948495.1 Xanthobacteraceae bacterium
TCAGGCGGCGGACACGACCGATGGGCACCTTCCAGGACAAAACCAGCATGGACCGCATCTTGTTCGCCGTCTTCACCCACGAGAACAAGTCACAGGGCGTCAGCACCCCCTTCCTGCTGACACAGAACAATTGACGTTACCTTTGCCCCAATGCCTGCATATTCACCGGATCCCCGCGCGCATGAAGCTCTGCACGAACTGGCGCTGGAACAGCAGGAAGGCGACGAGGAGCGGCGCCGAGGTCATGAGCGTCGCCGCGCAGATCACCGACCATTCGATGCCCTGGTCGGCCGAGGAGAACACCTGCAGGCCGACGGTGACCGGGCGCGCCTCGACCGAGTTGGTGACGATCAGCGGCCACAGGAAATTGTTCCAGTGGTAGCTCACCGAGACGAGCCCGTAGGCGACGTAGATCGGCTTCGCGAGCGGCACGTAGACCTTGAGCAGCACGCCGAGCGGGCCGGCCCCCTCGACCCGCGCCGCCTCGTCGAGTTCGCGCGGCACCGTCTTGAACGTCTGGCGCAGGAGGAAGATGCCGAACGCCGAGGCGACGTAGGGCAGCGCGATCGCCGGGATCGAATCGAGGATGCCGATGCGCCCCATGGTGCGGTAGTTCTCGACGATCAGCACGTCCGGCATGATCATGAGCTGCAGCAGCACCAGGGCGAAGGCGAGCTCGCGGCCGGCGAACTCGAAGCGGGCGAACGCGTAGGCCGCGAGCGTGCACAGCACGAGCTGGCAGGCGAGCACCAGGCTCACCAGCATGAACGTGTTGAGGAAGTAGCGCGCAAACGGCGCCGCGCGCCAGGCGATGCGGAAATTGTCGAGGGTGAGCGGGGCGAGCGGATCGAACCGCGCCGAGAATTCCGCCGGGTGGAACGCGGTCCATATCGCATAGGCAAGCGGCAGCAGCCACAGCACCGCCAGCAGCCAGGCGCCGGCGGTTTCCAGCGCCAGCCCCGCCCCGCGCGGCGCATAGGGCAAGCTCATCGGTAATGCACCCGCCGCTCGAGGAAGACGTATTGGCCGAGCGCCGCCGCCGCGAGGCCGGCGAGCAGCGCCACCGTCAGGGTCGCGGCGTAGGTCGAATCCCAGAAGGCGAAGCCGACCTGGTAGATGTAATAGAGCAGCAAGGTGGTCGCGTTGTCGGGACCGCCGCGGGTCATGACGATGATGTGGTCGACGGTGCGGAACGCGTTGATCACCGCGTTGATCAGCACGAACAGGGTGGTCGGCATCAGCAGGGGAAACTGCACGCGGCGAAAGAAGGTCGCCCGCGAGGCGCCTTCCAGCGCCGCCGCTTCGGCGAGCACCGGCGGGATCTGCTGGAGCGCGGCGAGGTAGAAGATCATGAAGAACCCGGCTTCCTTCCAGATCGCCACCACGATGACGCAGGCGAGCGCCGTGTCGGGTGTGCCGAGCCAATTGTGGGCGGGCACGCCGAAGGGCGCGAGCACCTGCTCGAGCAGTCCGTATTGCGGCGTGTAGAAGAACAGCCAGATGTTCGCCACCGCGATCATCGGCAGCACGGTCGGCGTGAAGTAGGCCATGCGCACGGCGGCGCGCCCGGCGATGCGATCGTTGACCCACAGCGCCATCAGGAGCGCGAGCGCGATCGAGGCCGGGATGGTGCCGAGCGCGAACCACAGATTGTTGACGAGCGCGCGCCAGAACACCGGGTCTGCGAGCATCGCCTGGTAATTGGCGAGGCCGACGAACGTCGCCGGCCGGCGCGGCCGCGGCGTCGACCAGAAGCTGTCGATGAGCGTCGCCAGCGCCGGCCAGTGGGTGAACAGGGCGAGCAACGCCATCGCCGGCAACAGCAGCAGCCAGCCGTAGATCGCCTCGACATTCCGGCGCATCACCATATTCCCACGTCATCCTGAGGAGCGAGCGCGTAGCGCGAGCATCTCGAAGGATGGAGGCAGACTCCGTGCTTTGCTGCCATCCTTCGAGACGCGCGCCTTCGGCGCGCTCCTCAGGATGACGTTCTCTTTGTTGAGCGCTCCGCAGGCTGACTGATGAGCAAGTTGCGCGCGCTCACCGATACGGCTTGAGCAGCCGCTCCGCCTCGGCCTGGGCGTCCTTCATCGCCTGTTCCGCCGTCTTCGATCCGGTGAGCGCCGCCTGCAGGCCGTCGTTGAGCGCCTTGGTGACGCGCTGGTTGTCGTGGGTCGAGAGTTCCGCGACCGCATA
>DASZJC010000283.1:0-3844 GCA_035948495.1 Xanthobacteraceae bacterium
GGTGAGCGGGTCGACCACCTCGACATGGTCGACCGCCGCAAGCTCGGGCTTGCGGAACGACCCGGTCATCGTGAGATGGCGTTCGAGGGAGAATTTGGCGGCTTCCGCGTCGAGCTTTTCGCCGTCGTGGAACTTGACTCCCGGGCGCAGCTTGATGGTCACCGCCTTGCCGTCGGCAGACGTTTCGTAGCCGAGCGCGAGCTGCGGCACGATGCTGAGCTTCTCGTCGACGTCGAACAGCTTGTCGCAGATCGACGCGAAGACGATGCGTCCCACATAGGTGCGCGCAAGCGTCGGGTCGAGCACGTCGGGGTCTTCCGCGAGCCCGATGCGCAGCGTCGATTCCGCCTGCGCGGCGGCGCACGCGCCGACGATGAAGGCGGCAGCGAGCGCCAGTTTCAATGTCTTCATGGGTTCCCCTCCGGTCGCGATCTACGCGAGCATCATTGTGCCCGCGCGAAGCCGCCATCGTTTACACCAACACCACTGCGGCCGGATACGTCCCGCGGGCGGGCAAAGGCGGCAATCAGCCGCTCGAGCGCGGGGGACGGCGCGTCGTGGATCTCGAGGCCGGGTTCGGGCGGAAGCTCGGGCCAGCGGTGGCAGGCGGTTGCGTGGCCGCCCGCGTCCATGACGAGGTCCGGCCGCACCGTGCGGCACACGTCGACTGCATGCGCACAGCGGGTGTGGAGATGGCAGCCGGGCGGCGGCGCGAGCGCGCTCGGCACGTCGCCCTTGAGGATCGGCCGCTCGCGGCCGCGCTGCGGGCGCGGCACCGGAATGGCCGATATGAGCGCGCGCGTATAGGGGTGGCGGGGCGCCGCGAACAGGCGCTCGGCGCTCGCGGTCTCGACGATGCGGCCGAGATACATGACGGCGACGCGGTCGGCGATGTGCTTCACCACCGCGAGATCATGCGAGATGAAAATGTAAGTCAGGCCGAGCCGGCGCTGCAGGTCCTTGAGCAGGTTGAGGACCTGCGAACGGATCGACACGTCGAGCGCGGAGACCGGCTCGTCGCACACGATGAGCTTCGGCTCGACCGCAATCGCGCGGGCGACGGCAATGCGCTGCCGCTGGCCGCCGGAGAACTCATGCGGGTAGCGCGGCGCATGGCGCGGCTCGAGGCCGACGATGCGCAACAGCTCGGCCACGCGCGCGCGGCGCAGCGCAGGCGGAACCACGTCATGCAGCTTGAGCGGTTCGGCCAGAATATCTGCGACCGTCATGCGCGGGTTGAGCGACGCGTAAGGATCCTGGAACACGAGTTGGGCATGCCGCCGGAACGCACGCACCTCCCGCTCGGGCAGGGCGAGGATGTCGCGCCCGTCGAAGCGCACGTGGCCGGCGGTCGGCTCGATCAGGCGCAGCACCAGCCGCCCGACCGTCGACTTGCCGCAGCCGGACTCGCCCACCAGCGCCAGGGTCTCCCCCGGGGCAACCGCGAAGCTGACGCCGTCGACCGCCTTGACGGTCGCAACCGGGGAGCCGAACAGGGAGCGGCGTGCGACGAAATGTTTGGTGAGGCCGGCGACCTCGAGAAGCGGCGTGGTCACGATACCAGGTCCTGCAACGGCACGCGGAAGCAGCGCGACCAATGTCCGGGACCGAGCGCGACCACCGGCGGCGGCGCGGAGGTGCAGCGCTCCTCGACGAAGGGACAGCGCGGCGCGAACCGACAGGCGACGGGCGGCGCCGTCATGTCGGGCAGCGACCCTTCGATCGTTGCAAGGCGCTCGGCGCGGCGGTCGAGACGGGGGATCGCGCCCATGAGGCCGAGCGTGTAGGGATGCTGCGGCGCCTCGAACAACGCTTCGACCGGCGCCCGCTCGACAATCTGGCCCGCATACATCACGGCGACCTCGTCGCACACCTCGGCGACGACGCCGAGATCGTGGGTGATCAGGATGATGGCCGCGCCGCTCTCCGCCTTGAGATCGCGCATGAGATCGAGGATCTGCGCCTGGATGGTGACATCGAGCGCGGTCGTCGGCTCGTCGGCGATCAGCAACTCGGGATCGCAGGCGAGCGCGATCGCGATCATGACGCGCTGGCGCATGCCGCCGGACAGCTTGTGCGGATACTCGTCGATGCGCTCCTCGGGCGAGGGAATGCGCACGCGGCGCAGCATCTCGATCGCGCGCTCGCGCGCCTCGCCGCGCGAGAGGCCGCGATGGCGCACCAGCGCCTCGATGATCTGCTCGCCGATCGTGTAGGACGGGTTGAGCGAGGTCATCGGCTCCTGAAAGACCATGGCGAGGCGATCGCCGCGCAGGTCGCGCAGCGCCCGATCGGGCAACCGCAGGAGGTCGACGCCGTCGAAGCGGATCGCGCCGGAAACGTCACAGTCGCGTTTGGGCAGGAGGCCCATCACGGCCAGCAGGGTGACGCTCTTGCCGCAGCCGGATTCGCCGACGACGCCGAGCATGGCGCCGCGCGCGACGGTAAGGTCGACGCCGTCGACCGCGTGGGTGACCCGGCCGGCGTCGCCGTAGAATACGACCCGAAGATCTTCGATCTCGACGAGCGGCGCGGCGGTCATCGCGCGCTCTCGGCCGCGAGCGCCCTGGCGATCTCCGCGTTGATCACCGCGCGGTCGGTGGTGCCGACCGGATCGCGCCGGCTCGGCAGGAATTTTCGGAAGTGCGTCCAGTGCTCGCGGCTCACCCGCTCGAGCCGTTCGAGTTCGGCAAGCGGGTCGGCGTGATCGTCGACCCGCAGGTCGAGGTCGGACCACTCCTCCTCGCCGTGGATGCGCAAGGCCGCCGACTGCTTTCCGCGCTTGTCGCCGCCGGCAGCTTCGCCCGCCTTGAGCGCGGCGATCAGCCGGCGCGGGAACGCCAGCGCGGCATTGGCCGCATAGGCCGCCGCCGTCTCGGCGATCACGCGCTCGCCCGCCAGCATGTTGCCGGCGACCGAGCACCCCTGTCCTTCCAGGTGCCCGCACCAATCGACGCATTGCGCGCCGGTGCGGGCGGCGACGCGGCCGGACGCATCCATGACGTGCACCTGGCGATGATCGCGACCGGCATCGGCGGCCACGAGCATGCGCACGACCTCGGACGCCGGCTTGCCCTCGCGCAGGAGCTTGAGGCCCTCAACGCCGTGGAACGGATTGACCAGCGCCTGCGTGGCGACCGCGCCATGCCGGGAGGCGATGTGCGGCACGCGCGCGCCGACCGCAAAGAAACGGGTCGCGACCGCGATGCCGAAGCTGCCGCTCGCCGGATCGCGGGCGATGATCGAGAAGGTCATGCGCGGCTCCCGGGCTGCTAAAGCAGGATGACTTTTCTTCGAATCGTCATCCCGCTTTAGCCTTTTGCCGGAGCATGACCTTTTCCGACCTGCCTTCGCCCGCCGAAGCGTCAAGCCAAGCGACGAGTGGTGCCAAGGGCTTCGCGCAGGCGGGAAACCGGTACCCACTTTTCGGGATCATGCTCTACCGCCCCGCCGCATAGCCTTGCATGCCGCGCGGATTGGCGGCGGCGCGGCGGCGCGGACCGACCTGCGAGGCAGCCGTCAGCCGCCCTTCCGACCAATCGGGGCCGACTTCGACGATGTGCCCGCGGCGCTTGAGCTCGGTCACGGTCGCGGGCGGGACACGGCCCTCCACTACCAGCACGCCCGGCCGCGCGGTGCGCGGCCAGAACGAGATCGGGAAGTGTTCGCTGTGCCAGGCGGGCGCGTCGATCGCCTCCTGCAAATTCTTGCCGGCATGGACATGGCGCAGGAAGAATTGCGCGGTCCACTGGTCCTGCTGGTCGCCGCCGGGCGAGCCCCAGGCGAGGTAGGGCTCGCCGTCGCGCAGCGCCATGGTCGGCGTCAAGGTCGTGCGCGGGCGCTT
>DASZJC010000284.1:0-5079 GCA_035948495.1 Xanthobacteraceae bacterium
GCTCGCGCTCGTCGCGGTGGCGCTCACGGCGATCGGTTCGCTGATCGCCACGACCATCCGCGGGACGCGGTCGCTCGATCAGCATCTCTCGCTGGCGGAGACCGCCCGCGCGATCGAGGCGGCGTTGCCCGGCCGCGACGATCTCACCGCCGGCAGCTCGTCCGGCGAAATGGCCGGTCATCGCTGGCGCATCGACGTGCGTCCGTTCACGGCAAGCTTCGTCGACCCGCGGCTGCCGAGCCCGTGGGTGCCGCAGACGGTCGTGATCACCGTGCGGGCGCCCAATGGACCGGTCCTGCAGATCAGCACCGTGCGGCTGCGGCAAAGGGCCGCGCAATGAGGCGCGCGGGCAAATACCGCCGGCGCGCGCGCGACGCAGCCGCCGGCTTCACGCTCATCGAGACGCTGATCGCCACCGCGCTGATGGTCGCGGTCCTGGCGGCGCTCGCCACGGTCACCGCCCAATGGCTGCCCAATTGGAACCGCGGCTTTGCCCGCGTGCAGCGGACCGAGCTTCTGTCCCTCGGCCTCGAACGGGTCGTCGCCGACCTCGCCGCCGCGGAGTACGTTCCGGCGCATTACGCGACCAAGCGCCCGCTGTTCGAAGGGCGCGAGCTTGCCGTCATGTTCGTGCGCACGACGATCGGCCCGAATTCGCCGCCCGGTCTTCAGATCGTGCGCATCAGCGAGGCGGCCGACGCGCACGGCCTCGCGCTGGTGCGAACGCAGATGCCGTTCGCTCCGGTGGATCCCAATGTCGGCATCGCCGCGAGCAGGTTGACTGATCCGGTCGTTCTCGCCCGCGCGCCGTTCCGCCTGTCGTTTGCCTACGCGGGCGTCGACCGCGTGTGGAAACCGACGTGGATCGATGCCGCCACGCTGCCGACCGCGGTACGCGTCACCGTGCGCAACGCCGCGACCGGACGGACGCTGTCGGTCTCGACCGCCGCCATCGTCCACGTCACCGCGTCGGCCCTCTGCGTCAGCGCAAAGAGCACCCGCAATTGCGTGAACCCCGTGGGCGACGAGTCCGACCGCACCGGCGATAAAGCGGAGCAGCTGTGACGGCAGCGGCCATGAAGATTCTGCGGCGCGTCACGCCACCGACCAAACGAAGCCGCGACGGTTTCATCGTCGTGGCGGTGTTGTGGATTCTCGGCGCGCTGGCGACGCTCGCCTCGATCTATGCCGTCTACGTCATCAACACGGCGACGGCCATGGGCGTGAACGACGACCGGCTGCAAGCCGAGGGCCTGGTGACGGCCGCGCTCGAGCTGACGACCTATCGCCTGACCTCGACGGACGCGGACAACCGGCCCTCGCGCGGCGATTTCGTGTTCCGCCTGGGGCGCGCCGGCGTCACCGTGGATTTCAGATCGGAGGCGGGCCGCATCGACCTCAACAAGGCGCCGAAGGAATTGCTGGCCGGATTGTTCGCGGGCCTCGGCGCCAAATATTCCGACGCCGAATATTATGCCGACCGCATCATCGGCTGGCGCACGTCGCAGGACCCGGACAAGCCCGACGACGAAGCGTCCGCCTACCGCACCGCCGGCCGCGCCTATCCGCCGCGCCATGCGCCGTTCGCGCATGTCGGCGAGCTGGCGCTCGTGCTCGGGCTGCCGCCCTTCCTGGTCGAACGCGCAATGCCGTTCGTGACCGTGTTCAGCGGCCGCGCCGAGATCAACGTTGTGGCCGCCGCGCCTGAGGTGGTCGCGGCCGTTCCGGGGATGACGCCGGATCGCCTCTACGCGGTGCTCAGCCAAGTGGGCCGCGGTCAGCAGAACGCGCAGTTCCTCCAGTCTTTCGTCGGCAACCAACCCGGCATCACCATCGACGCCGGCAAGACGGCGCGCGTCAGCGTCCGCATGGACTTCGGTACCGGCCGCCGCGTGCTTGCCGAAGCGGTCATCCTGCTTCTCGGCGAAACGGGCGAACCGTTTCGTGTATTGTCCTGGCGCGACGATTTCGACTGAGGAGCACCACGTTGCGATGACCTTCCTGCGCCAGATCGGCCATGCTTTCTCCCGCTGGATCGATTGCGTCGCCGCGTGGATCGTCGCGACCTCCGCGAAGTTCGTCTCGGCGCCCGGCGTGCGGCTGGTGGAAGAGCGGGACGGCGTATTCGCGGTGCGGCCGACCGGGAAAGACGCATCGGCAAAAACCGCGCCCGAGCGCATCCGCATCGTCAACGGCGAGGTCGTCGCCGCGGGTTCGGCCAATGCGGCGGCCATGCTCAAGGCGAGCCGGGCGGAACTCGTGCTGCAGCCGGAGAGCTTCGTGTTCCGGCCGCTCGAGCTTCCGCGCCGCGCGACCGAGTTCCTCGACGGCATCGTGCGCGCGCAGATCGATCGGCTCACCCCGTGGAGCGCGGAGAATGCCGCGTTCGGCTGGAGCGCGCCGGCGGAGATCGCCAACGACCGCGTGCTGGTGACGGTCGCCGCCACCGCGCGCAGCGTGGTCATGCCGCTCGTTGCCGCGATCGCCGGGCTCGGCGCCGATTCGATCGTCGTCTCGACCGTGCCGCCCGGCGCGCGGAACGGGGCGGCCGCGATCAAGGTATTCGACCAGCGGGTGCGCGGCGCGCTCGAGGTCCACCGGGTTCGCCGCGCCATCGCGACCGCGTTGCTCGTCGCCGGCGTGCTGGCGGGGGCGGCGATCGCGGCCGACGTGATCGTCGGCGATCAACTCGACGCCCGGCAAGCCGACCTCACCCACCGCATCGCCGCGCAGCGCGCCAAGCTGCGCGCGGGCGGCGACGCCGTCAGGGACTCGGCGCTGGCCGCGCTAGAGCGGCGCCGGCACGAGACGCCGTCGAGCGTCATCGTGCTCGAAGCGCTGTCGCAGATTCTCCCGGACCACACCTACGTGACCGAGCTGCGCATCCAGGGCGACAAGATGCAGGTCGTGGGCGTCACCCGCGACGCCCCCTCGCTGATCCGGCTGATCGAGCAGTCGGCGCATTTCACGCGCGCGACGTTCTTTGCGCCGACCACCCGCTCGCCGTCCGAGCCCGGCGAGCACTTCCACATCGAAGCGCGCATCGAGCCCGTGTTCACCCCGCACTCATGAAAACCGACCACGCCATCGACCGCACTCTCGCGCGCTATCCCGGCGCCGCGACGTTCGCCTATGGGCTCGTGCTCGTCGTATTCCTGCTGGTGGCCTGGAGCGCGCTCGCCGACGTCTACGAGCGCTACGCGGCGTACGCGTCCGCGAGCGAACTCCTGGACCAGATCGAGGGGCGCAAGCCCGCTCCCGCCGGTGCCGACGCCCGCGGCGGCTCCGCGCCGACCGGATCGCCCTTCCTGGAAGGCCCGACCGTGACGGTCGCGGGCGCCGCGCTCCAGCAGCGGGTCACCGGCGCGGTCACCAAGGTCGGCGGCAACGTGCTCTCGTCCCAGGTCGACCTGGAGGGCACCAAGGCCAAGCAGGGCTACGTGAGCCTGGTCGCTAGCTGCGAGGTCGACCAACCGTCGTTGCAGCAACTGCTCTACGATCTCGAAGCCGGCATGCCGTTCCTGTTCGTCGATCAGCTGGTGGTCCAGGCACCCCAGGCGGGCACCGGCGAGGACGGCGGCCGCATGCGCGTGCTGCTGGGGGTCTCGGGACAGTGGCAGGGAGCGCAATAATCCGCCGTATTGAGGTGCCTGGATGCGGGATTGGCGCCGGGCGCGCTTTCAGGTAGCGTATCGGCCGGTGGACAGGGACGGATGATCCGGTACCGTACGGTAGCGAAAGCTGCGGTCGCCCTCCTCGCTTTGGGGGGGCTCGGCGCATGGGCCCTGGCGGCAACGCCGCCGGCGGGCCTGGAGGCGCCGGAGAGCGCCTTCAATCCGGGGGTCGTGGACCCCACGGCGGATCGGCCGGCGGTCCCGATCGCGCGCGAGCGCGCGCCGACCGGCAACCCCCTGTGGGCAATCCCGCTGCGCCTGTTGACCGCGACCCGCGAACGCCCGCTGTTCTCGCCGTCGCGCCGGCCGCCCGCGCCGCCCGTCGTCGCCGCGCCGCCGGTGCGTCCCGTCGCAGCGCAGCCGGCGGAGCCGGATCACCCGCTGCTCACCATCGTCGGCACGATCGTGGGCGAGAGCGACAGCATCGGCGTGTTCATCGACCAGGCCACGAACGACGTGATCCGGCTTCACAACGGCCAAGACCACAACGGCTGGGTTTTGCGCTCGGTCCATGGGCGCGAGGCGATGTTCGAAAAGGACAGCCGCAGGGCGATCCTCGCCCTGCCGGTGCCCGGCGCGCCGCCCGGGCCCGCTGCGGCGCCCAACCAGCCGGTCCAGGCCGCGCTGCCCCTCCCGGCCGCCGCGCAAGCGGGCAACACGTGGGTGGACGGCGACGGGCAAATGATCACGCCCCCGCCCGCGAAGGCGCTCCAGGCGGCCGGCCGCGCCCGCTGATCGGGCAGCGCAACCGCCAAGCACGGCGGGAACAGAAATTTTTCGGACACTGGCGGAGTTAAAGAGGCGCGATCGACGAGCCGCAGCGACGCGCATTTTCGTTCCGCTGCGACGCGCCCGGCTCGGTTCGCTATTGCACGTAGGATCAACGACAAACAATTACTGAATCACAGCCCTGTGGCCAACCTCAACGCGCGCCTTCTGCTTGTCGTCCCCTAGCCTTCAGGTCCGCTTTCGGGGCGAAGCGGACATGAGCTGGCTTGCAAACCGGCTAGATCGGTCGAAAATGACCCACAGCGGACTCCCGGGGCGCCCAGTTAGATCGAATCGTTCGAGTTGCGGGGTTTCGGTGATCTCATAGCGGATTTTGCCGCACAGGCAGCCGCCGGTCTGTGGCAGGTTCGTGTTGGCTTGCTCCCCAGCACGTGCTCAGGCATTCGGTTGCAGAAACGCGCCGTATTGCTTGCTCGCAGCAACCGCGGCGGCGGCCTCTTCAACGATACGCATCGCCGCCAGCATGGGCCAGGGTCCGAGGCTCACCCGCCGAACGCCGGCACGCGCGAGATCCGGGATTTCGGGAACACCTTGCGTCACCATGATGTTGACCGGCAGAGGCGTGAGTTGAGCGAACTTCTCGATGAGAGCAAGGTCGGTGAGGCCGGGTACAAAA
>DASZJC010000285.1:0-2695 GCA_035948495.1 Xanthobacteraceae bacterium
GTACTTGTAGCCCGGATGACCCCGGGGGCCCGCGCCCGCGGCGTGAAATGCCCGGGGGTTCGCGGCTGACGCCGTCAAACTTCATGCGGAACCCGGTGGGCAGGCAGCCGCCGATCCGCGGTGCATGGAAACCGGTCGACGGATCTATCGCTACAAATTCCCCAATACCTGCGGCTCGATGTGATGGATGGCGACGCCGACCGTCTCGTCGACCTCCGCGTCCCACGGCCGCTTCTCCAAGGCCCGCGCGGTGTCGTCATGGCCGGCTTTCCAGCGCACGCGAATCCCCGGCCGGGTAAAATCCACATCGCGCGTATTGCCTTCGCCGGCGACGTAGGGTGCATTGAGCTGCACGATATGCATGAACGTTCCGCACCCCCACGCCGCGAGCTCCTTCACCTCGGGCCTGTCGCGCTGATCTTCGGGCACCATCTTGACCAGCTCGCGGACGACATGGCGCAGCTGATGAAGCTGTTGCTGGCGGGCGATGTGGCTGTCGTCGCGGCTCGCGAACTGGATGTCCTTCTGGCGGCTGAGCACGTCCTCGAGGGATTGCGGCTCGGGTCCGGAGGTGTGCCACACCTGATCGGCGAACACGATGGAATTGCGTCTTGGATTGTCGTCGAACACGGCTTCGATGGGTGTGTTGGAATAGATGCCGCCGTCCCAATAGGGTTCGCCGTCGATGAGCACGGCCGGAAACGCCGGCGGCAACGCGGTGGAGGCGAGCACGTGGGTAAGACTAAGCGGCATGCGGGCGCTATCCCAATATTGCATGCGGCCGGATTTCACATTGACCGTTCCGACGGTGAGGCGAGGCTTGCCGGAATTGAACCAGGTGGGATCGGTCAGCGCGGTCATCGTCTTGTCGAGTTCGCCGGTCGTGTACAAGGCGGCGCGTTCGACACCGAGCGGGGCCTTGGCGCCCCAGGCGAGCGCTTTGTTGGGCGCGTAGTATCCGGGCACGCCGCCGAAAAGAGCCATCATATGGGCGGCTTCATTGGTGAAATCGGCGAGCATTTTCGTGTTTACAAGCCACGGTGCGAGAAACGGGGCGTCCTCCCACCACGGCTTGTATTCCATCAGCGCCCAGAATTCACGGAGTCGATCGGCGCGCTTGTCCGGCGCATTGCCGGCTATGATGCCGGCATTGATGGCGCCGATCGAGGTGCCGATGACCCAGTTTGGCTCGATACCGGCCTCGTGCAGCGCCTCGTAGATGCCGCCTTGATAGGCCCCCAGCGCGCCTCCGCCCTGAAGCACCAAGACCACTTGGCCGGGCAGCTTCGGCGCAGTGCTCGCCGACCCGGAAGGCGTGGATACGGGACGAGCGTCCATGGCAATCCCCTTGTTTGTTGCCGGCAGGCGCATCATTCTGCGATTTACCGGTCGCGAGCAACTCACAATCGGTTGGTCGGCAGTTGACCGGCTCTCACGATAGGTTGAGTCATTTTGTGCATCGGGCGCGGCGCCGTCACGCGCACTGAGGGTTTCGCCATGAGCACGGCCCTGGAAGCGGCGGATGTGTCGCCGGCGACACTTCCCGTGATCGACATCGCAGGCCTCTCCAGCAACCGGTCGGCCGATCGCGCGGCGGTCGGCGCGACGCTCCGGGCAGCGTGCCTCGACAAGGGGTTCTTCAACATCCGCAACCACGCAATCGCGGAGAGTCTGGTCGAAGCAGTGTTTGCCGAGGCAGCGCGCTTCTTCGCGCTCCCTGCCGAAGAGAAGATCGCCCTGGATAAGGCCCTTTCGCCGGCGAACCGCGGCTATGAGCCGCTCGAGGGTCAGACGCTCGAGGCGGGCGCGCCGCCGGACCTCAAGGAGGGTTTCTACATCGGTCCTGAGCACGCGGCGGACGATCCGCGCGTCGTAGCCGGCAAGTTCAACCACGGCCCCAACCAGTGGCCGGCGACGCCGTCGCGGTTCCGGCCGACCATGGAGGCCTATTTCCGGGAGATGCTGGCGCTCGGGCGCCGGTTGATGGGGGGCCTCGCGCTCTCCCTCGACCTGCCCGAAGATCACTTCGCGGCGTTCTGCACCAAGCCGATGGGAACGCTGCGCCTGTTGCACTACCCGCCGCTACCTGCCGCGGCCGACCCGGCGCAGAAGGGGGCGGGCGCCCACACGGATTTCGGCGGGCTGACGCTGCTGCGACAGGACAATGTCGGCGGACTTCAAGTGTGGGATCACGCCGCCGAGGGCTGGATCCACGCCCATCCGCTGCCCGCGACCTACGTGGTCAATCTCGGGGACATGATCGCGCGCTGGACCAACGACCGTTACCGGTCGACCCTGCATCGCGTCGTCAATACCTCCGGCCGCGAGCGCTATTCGGTGCCGTTCTTCTACGTCGGCAATTACGACGACCGGGTCGAATGCATTCCGACCTGCCTTGCGCCCGGCGAGCGCCCGAAATACGCGCCCGTCACGGTGGAGGCGCACCTGCGTGAGATGTACCGCCGCACCTATGCGAAAAGCTGACGCCGCGGCCCTGCCCAAAATGTCGGCAGGCTGCCTTCTTCTTGTTACCTTGAAGCTCGTCGGAAGGGTAATACCAGCGGTCTCTGGTTCCGACCCATCCACATCGTCATGGCCGGGCTTGTCCCGGCCATCCACGTCTTTGACTTGCTGAGGGTTTAAGGCGTGGATGCCCGGCACAAGGCCGGGCATGACGAGTCAAAGATCGAGGCCG
>DASZJC010000286.1:0-4300 GCA_035948495.1 Xanthobacteraceae bacterium
GAGGTCAACCGCACGCTGATCATCGACGGCATCCTCATGATCCGCGAATCCAAGAGCCCGACCCTGGTGCGCGAAATGCTGCTCGCCTATCTGCCCGAGAAGCACCGCCACGAGGACGCGGAGACGGTTCCCGCCTGAGGCGGCGCCGGACCGGACACCACCATGGCGCGGCGCAAGGATGGAGGGCACGGCGGCGGCCACGGCTGGTTCGTCACCTTCGCCGACCTGATGGGCCTGCTGGTTGCCTTCTTCGTCATGCTGGTCGCGTTCTCGACCCAGGATCAGCAGAAGCTGCAGATCGTCGCCGGCTCGATGCGCGACGCCTTCGGCGTGCAAGAGATGCGCTATGCCGGCGTCATCGAGACCGACGGCCTGCCGACCCGGCCGCGGCTCAAGAACGCCGAGCGCATCCGCCCGGAGGATGCTTCGAACACGCCGGCGCCCGACCAGCACGACCACGATCGCCAGGTCGGCGCCAGGCTCAACGAGGATCGCGGCTTCGCGCTCGCCGCCGCGTCGCTGCGCCAGGCGCTCGAGGATCTGCCGGACCTCGCCGAAATGTCGAAGCACATCATGATCGAGGAGACGCGGCAGGGCCTCAACATCGAGATCGTCGACCAGGACGGCCGCTCGATGTTCCCGGAGGGCTCGAAGGCGCCCTACGAGCGCACGGTGCGCCTGATCCGCAAGCTCGCCGGGCCGCTCAAGGCCTTGCCCAATCGCTTGTCCATTGCCGGCCATACCGCGGCGACCCGGCTGCCGCCGCAGCCGGGCTACGGGGCGTGGGAACTCTCCGCCGACCGCGCCAATGCGGTGCGCCACATCCTCGAAGAGGAGGGATTGCCGACCGCCCACGTCTACATGGTCGCTGGCCGGGCCGACACCCAGCCACTGTTCCCCGACGACCCCTACATCGCCGCCAACCGCCGGGTCACGATTACCCTGATGCGGGAGGAGCCGCCGCTGCCGGCCGGGTTCAAGCCGTGAAGCGGAACCCGTCGCGGCTGTAGCCCGCCTGGAACACGCCGCCGTTGGCGTCGTTGCACCTTGTGGCCTCGGACACGGACTGCGTTTGCTGGACGCCGTCATACCGCGGTGCTATAAGCCGCGGCTTTTCCGATGCTCCAAAGCAATATTCGCGGCAGGATTCCTGGCCTTCCAATGGTGCAAAGTGTAGCCGCTCCCCACCGGAGCGCGGTCCCGGTCGACGGGAACGGCGAGATTCGCGCCAAGTCGGGCTTCTGGGCGCTTGCCGTCGGCAGCCTCGGTGTCGTCTACGGCGACATCGGCACCAGCCCGCTTTACGCCTTCCGCGAGGCAGTCGTCGCCGCGGCCGGCAAGAACGAACCGGCCGGCACCGCAGCCGTGCTCGGGGTGCTCTCCCTGATCCTGTGGGCGCTGATCCTCATCGTCACCGTCAAATACGTGCTGATCCTGCTGCGCGCCGACAATAACGGGGAGGGCGGCACGCTCACGTTGATGGCGTTGGCCCAGCGCGCGGTCGGTCGCGGGGCGGGCGTCGTCTTCATGCTCGGCGTGATCAGCGCCGCCTTGTTCTACGGCGACGCCGTCATCACTCCGGCGATTTCGGTGCTTTCGGCGGTGGAGGGTCTCAAGCTCGCGACCCCGGCATTCGATCCCTACGTGGTGCCGCTCACGGTCGTCATCCTGTTCGCGCTGTTCACCGTGCAGTCGCGCGGAACCGCCAAGGTTGCGGCCTTCTTCGGCCCAGTCATGACGCTGTGGTTCGTCGTGATGGCGATCGGCGGCCTTCTGCACATCGGCGCTCGGCCGGGCGTGCTGCTCGCTTTCAACCCGCTCTACGGCGTCGACTTCCTCCTGCACCACGGCATCGCCGCGCTGTTCGCGCTCGGCGCGGTGTTCCTGGCGGTCACCGGAGCCGAAGCGCTCTATGCCGACCTTGGCCACTTCGGCAAGGCGCCGATCCAATGGGCTTGGGTCGCGCTGGTGCTGCCCTCGCTTGCGCTCAACTATCTCGGCCAGGGCGCGCTGGTGCTCAACGACCCCAAGACCGTCGAGAATCCTTTCTTCCTGCTCTATCCGGACTGGGCGTTGCTGCCGATGGTCGCCCTGGCGACGATCGCGACCGTGATCGCCAGCCAGGCGGTCATCACCGGCGCCTATTCGCTCAGCCGCCAAGCGATCCAGCTCGGTCTCCTGCCCCGCCTCGAGATCCGCCACACGTCCGAGACGCTCGCCGGCCAGATTTACGTGCCGCGCGTCAACGCGCTGTTGCTGGTCGCCGTGCTGCTGCTCGTCGTCACGTTCCGCTCGTCGAGCGCGCTCGCCTCGGCCTACGGCATTGCGGTCACCGGCACCATGGTGGTCACGGCCATGATGGCTTTCATCGTGATCTGGAAGGGGTGGCACTGGTCGCTGCTGGCGGCGGCGGCGCTGATCGTCCCGTTCCTGATCATCGACCTGACCTTTTTCGCCGCCAACATGCTCAAGGTCGTGGAAGGCGGCTGGGCGCCGCTGGCTTTCGCCCTGGTCGTCATGACGGTGATGTACACGTGGCGCCGCGGCACGCGATTGCTGTTCGACAAGACGCGCCGCCAGGAAACGCCGCTCAAGGACCTCGTGGCGATGCTCGAGCGCAAGCCGCCGCAGCGCGTACCGGGGACCGCGGTTTTCTTCACCAGCGATCCGGAGAGCGCGCCGACGGCGCTCCTGCACAGCCTCAAGCACTACAAGGTGCTGCACGAGCAGAACGTGATCCTGACGGTGCAGACCGCCGACACGCCGCATGTGCCGGCGGCCGAGCGGGTGCGCATCGAGCCGATCAGCCCGACCTTCTCGCGCGTGAACCTGCGCTTCGGCTATATGGAGACGCCGAACGTCCCCAAGGCGCTCGCCATTGCGCGCAAGGTCGGCTGGCATTTCGACATCATGTCGACGTCGTTTTTCCTGTCGCGCCGCGCCTTGCGGCCTGCCGCCCACTCGGGCATGCCGCGCTGGCAGGATCGCCTGTTCATCCGGCTCGCGGGCGCCGCCAACGACGCCACCGATTATTTCCACATCCCGACCGGACGGGTGGTCGAGGTCGGCACGCAGGTGACCATCTAGGGCACAGCCTGGGCCGGCATTGCTGGCGCGGCACCTTGGCCACTTGATTTCCGCGCCGGGAAACGCAAACACTTTGCCCCTGCCTCCGTGGTCCAGGATCATTCGATGTCGCAACCGCTCGGCCGCCACAGCGTGCGCGATCTGACGCCCGAGGACGTTGCCCGCGGCCTCGTCGAGGGCCGCATCCTGCTGGTCGACGTGCGCGAGCCCAACGAGACCGACATCGAGCGATATCCCGACGCGATCCTGCTGCCGATGTCCGTGTTCGATCCGCGCGCGATACCCGACCCCGGCGGCCGCCAGGTCGTGTTTGCCTGCCGCTCCGGCAACCGCTCGGTGACCGCCTCCCTCGCCGCCCAGGCGGCCGGCCTGCCGTACGACGCGCACCTTGCCGGCGGACTGAAGGCCTGGACGGCGGCGGGCCTGCCGACCGAGCCGTGACGCCGCGTTTTGCTCGGTCGCGCGCCGACGCGCGCCGTTCGCCCATCATCGCGGTTCTCGCCGCGCTCGCGTGCGCCTGGAGCGCCGACGCGCCGGCCGCCGAGCGCGTCGTCAATTTCTTCAATTGGTCGGACTATATCGAGCCGAGCGCGCTCACGGATTTCACGGCCGCGACCGGAATCCGCGTGCAGTACGACACCTTCGATTCGAACGACATCCTCGAGACCAAGCTGCTCGCCGGCAAATCCGGCTACGATCTGGTCGTGCCCACCGCCTATTTTCTGCAGCGCCAGATCAAGGCGGGCGTGTTCCAGAAACTCGACAAGGCGAAGCTGCCCAACCTCGTGAACGCGTGGGACGACATCGCGCGGCGGCTCGCGGTGTACGACCCGGGCAACCAGTACGCCGTCAACTACATGTGGGGCACGGTCGGGATCGGCTACAACGTCGGGCAGGCGAGGGCGCTGCTCGGCGAGCAGCCGATCGACAGCTGGGACGTGCTGTTCAAGCCCGAGCTCATCGCCAGGTTCAAGGATTGCGGCGTCTACATGCTCGATTCTTCCGACGACGTGCTGCCCGCCGCCTTGCACTATCTTCACCTCGATCCCAACAGCCCGAACCCGGCCGATCTCGAGAAGGCGGCCGATCTCGTGACCAAGGTGCGCCCGTACGTGCGCAAGTTCCACTCCTCCGAATATCTCAATGCGTTGGCGAGTGGGGACATCTGCCTCGTGCTCGGGTTCTCGGGCGACGTGAAGCAGGCGCAGAAGCG
>DASZJC010000287.1:0-4020 GCA_035948495.1 Xanthobacteraceae bacterium
GTCCAATCGTGCAGCATGTGTTCGAGCGGCACGTTGAGATAGACCGGCCCGCGCGGCACGCGCTGCGCCATTTCGCCGGCGCGAACGACGTTCTCATAAAGCGTGAAGGGGCTGGTCACCGCGCGCGCCCACTTGGCGACCGGCTCGACGAAGCGCTCGATGCCACCGACCGTGAGCCCGCCGTACCACTGCGCTTCGATGTCGAGATCGGGGTCTTCGCCCAGCGTCTGGGATTCGCCCGACAGCACGACCATCGGTATCTCGTTCTGCAGGGCGCCGTGGACACCCATGCTTCCCTGCAGCATGCCGACGCCGGCGTGCAGCAGGACAGCCTGCGGCCGGCCGGTGATCAGGGTGTAGCCGGTCGCCATATTGACGGCGAGCGTCTCGTGCCAGGAGTCGACGAAGGTGGGGCCGGTCTTGTTCTCAAGCTTCTGCCGCGCCAGCGCTTCCCACACGGGTGACCATTCCGACCCGGGCGACGACATGATGTAATCGATCTTGAGCTTGCGAAACGCTTCGAGGATTGCTTCGCCGCCATCGAGATAGTTTTTCACCGCGGTCTTCTCCTTCGGTCGCACGGCGGCACCCAACACGCAATTTTGGCGCTCCGCAAGGCGCGGATGCGCGGGTTGCCACATCCGGACGCCGCCCGCCGCGAGCCGGCGCGAGCATGAACCGGATCAGGCGGCGAGCTCGAGTATCTCGCGCACCCGAGCGGGGCCGTCGATACGCCGGGGATTGCGCGGCACCCACGGCATGTTCATCGCCTGGGCGGCGATGACATCGAAGCTCTCGGGCCCGATGCCGACGGCGCCGAGGCTCCGCGGCATGCCCAGCGCCGCGATGAAGCCGTCGAGAGCGTCGCCGGCGTCCTCGCCCGCGCGGTCCATCGCTGCTGCCACCAGATCCTGCCGCGCCGCGTTGGCCGGCTTGTTCCAGCGCATCACCGCGGGGAGCATGAGACAGGAGGTGTGGCCGTGCGGAACGCCGAACAGGGCGCCGAGCACGTAGCCGATGCCGTGGCTCGCGCCCATCGGCACGCCGGTCGCCAGCGGCCCCATGGAGAGCCACGCTCCCAGAAGGCAGTCGAGCCGTGCCGCGAGGTTTTGCGGGTCCGCCCGCACGCCCGGCAATCCGCGCGCCAGCAATTTGAGGCCCTGCAGGGCCTGCGCGTCGCCGAACGGGTTGGCCTCGCCGGAGCAGATGCCTTCCACGCAATGGTCGACGGCGCGGATGCCGGTCGAGACGAACAGCCATTCGGGCGTATGCACGGTGACGGCCGGATCGAGGATGACGGCGCGCGGAACGATGCCGGGATGGCGAAACAGTTCCTTGGTCTTGGTGCGCTCGTCGGTCACCCCGGCGATGGCGCTGAACTCGGCGGCCGAGAGCGTGGTCGGCACCGCGACCTGCGGCACGGCCGGCGGGCGGCATGGGGGCGGCCCGACGACGCCGTCCGCCCCCTTGACGGGACGCAGCGCGTCGAGCGCCTCCGGCGAGCGCACGTCGTTGGCGAGGCAGAGTTGAACCGCCTTGGCGCCGTCGGTGACCGAGCCTCCGCCGATCGTGACGATGAGATCCGCCTTGGCTTCGCGCGCCTGATCGGCGGCGGCGATGACGCAGTGGCGCGGCGTGTGCGCCAACATGGCATCGAAAGTGCCGGCGTGGCGGTTGCCAAGCGCCCGGCGGACGTTCTCGACCTCCGCGGTTGCACGGTTGAGCGTTCCGCTGACCATGAGGAAGACGCGCGAGGCGTCGAGACGGCGCGCCTGATCGGCCACCGCCTCGGCGGCCGGCTTGCCGAACACGACCTCATCCATTTTGGTGAAAACGACGCGAGCGGATTGCGGCATGCGGCGGTCTCCTCCCGATGCGATCCTAGCGCATGTCCCGTGCCTTCGGAATCGGGACATGCGCTAGAAACTATTGATTGGCGCATGTTCTTATCGGCGAACCGGTGCCCACTTCGCCGGAACATGCGCTAGGGCATGATCGCGAAAACCGGTACCCACGCCGGATCGGGTCCGCTGCAGGCTTTTCGGGATCATGCTTCAAGGAGAGAAACGATGAGGATGAAGGACAAGGTCGGGATAGTGACGGCGGCCGGTTCGGGAATGGGCCGCGCGGGCGCGTTGCGCTTTGCCCGCGAAGGCGCCGCGGTCGGCGTCGTCGATATCGATGAGGCAAGCGTCGCCGCGGTGGTCGGCGAGATCGCCGCAGCAGGCGGCAAGGCCAAGGGCATCGTTGCCGACCTGCGGCAGGACGCCGAGGCGCGAAGAATCGTCCGCGAAACCGCAAACGCCTTCGGGGGCCTTGATTTCGTGTGGAACCACCTGGGCCATCCCGGGCCGGCCGCGGTCGAAGGCATCGAAATGGCCGACTTCGAGCTCGCGGTCGACCTCAACCTGCGCTCGCAGGTCGTCACCACGGAGGCGGCGCTGCCGGAGCTGCGCGCCCGCGGCGGGGGCAGCCTCCTGTTCACGGCGTCGACGTCCGGCCTGGCCGGCTCGACGTTCAGCCCGGTTTACTCGGCGGTCAAGTTCGGCGTGGTCGGCTTCGTCCGCGCGCTCGCCAAGCGCGTGGCCAAGGACGGGATCCGGGTCAACGCCATTTGCCCGGGAGCGACCGACACGCCGATGCTGCGCGTGTTCGTCGCGCGTCCCGATCAGCAGAGCACGCGCGGCATGGACGTCGAGCAGCTGGTCCGCCAGCGCGGCGGCCAGAACCCCATGGGCCGGCCGGGACGTCCGGAAGAAATCGCCAACGCCGCGCTGTTCCTGCTCTCCGACGAGGCGTCGTTCGTCACCGGCGCGGCGCTGCCGGTCGACGGCGGCACGACCGCATAGCCCGCCGATATGCGGGAGGTCATGACCGCACGCGCCGTGTTGACACACGGGACGCCGCTGTCATCATTCGGCGCGAAGGGAAACCGCGAATGACCGGCCTCGACGACTGCTACAACATCTTCGATCTTCGCACGGTCGCGAAAAGGCGACTTCCGAAGGGCGTGTTCGAGTTCTTCGATCGCGGCACCGAGGACGAGGTGGCGCTCGCCAACAACCGCGCGGCGTTCGAGCGGCTCAAGCTGAAGCATCGCGCGTTGGTGGACATGACCAACCGCACGATGGCGACGACCCTGTTCGGAAAGCCGGCGTCCATGCCGATGGCGATCGCGCCGACCGGCGTGGCGGGTCTGTGCTGGTATCACGGCGAGCTCGAGCTGGCGAAAGCCGCGGCGGCGGCGAAGATTCCGTTCACGCTGGCGACCGGCGCGATGACGCCGATGGAGGAGATCGCCGAGAAGGCCCCCGGCCGGTTGTGGATGCAGCTCTACGTCTGGCAAGAGCGCAAGCTGTCCTACGAGCTGGTCGAGCGGGCCAAGAACGCCGGCTTCGAGGCGCTGATCATTACCGTCGATACGGCGGCGCCGCCCAATCGCGAATACAACGCCAGGAACGGATTCAATATGCCGTTCCGCATGAGCGCCCGCGCGGCCATCGACATGATCGGCAAGCCGCGCTGGCTGGCGCTGGTGATGGCGCGCTATCTCATGAACGGCGGCATGCCGCGCTACGAGAACTATCCGGCGCACTTGCGGCACTCGGTGCGGGAAGACCCCTCCGCTTACGCCGTGATGCGCCGCGACAGCCTGTCGTGGGAAGACATCAAGATCTTTCGCAGGATGTGGCCCGGCGTCTTGATGGTGAAGGGCGTCAATCGGCCCGACGATGCGTTGCGCGCGGTCGAGCACGGCTGCGACGGCATCATCGTGTCGAACCACGGCGGACGCAACATGGACAGCGCCGTCGCCTCGATCGACGCGTTGCCGGAGATCGCCGAGGCGGTCGGCGCGAAGGCAACCGTGTTGCTCGACAGCGGCGTGCGCCGCGGCTCCGACATCGCCAAGGCGCTCGCGCTCGGCGCCAAGGCGGTGCTGACCGGCCGCGCGACGCTTTACGGCACGTCGGTCGGCGGCGAGGCCGGAGCCGCCAAGGCGATCTCCGTGCTGCGCAAGGA
>DASZJC010000288.1:0-5873 GCA_035948495.1 Xanthobacteraceae bacterium
CTTGTCGATGAAGGCGCCGATACCTTCCTCCGCATCGCGCGCCAGCATGTTCTCGACCATGGTCTCGGAGGCGTAGGCATAGGCGTCGGCGAGGTTCATTTCGAGCTGGCGGTAGAACGCCTCCTTGCCGATTTTCACGGTCAGCGGCGATTTCGAGGCGATTTGGCGTGCGAGCGCCATCGCCTCCTCGCGCTCGCGGCCCGCGGGAACGACGCGGTTGACGAGGCCGATGCGGAACGCCTCGTCGGCCGAAGCCGGGTCGCCGGTGAGCAGCATTTCCATCGCATGCTTGGGCGCGACATTGCGCGACAGCGCCACCATCGGGGTCGAGCAGAACAGGCCGATGTCCACCCCGGGCGTCGCGAAGGTCGCGACCGCCGAGGCGACCGCGAGATCGCAGCTGGCGACCAGCTGACAGCCGGCCGCGGTGGCGGTGCCGCCGACGGCGGCGATCACCGGCTTGGGCAGGCGCACGATCGCCTGCATCATCGCGCTGCAGGTCTCCATCACGTGGCGGAAATGCTCGCGTCCGCGATCCGCGTCGCTGCGATGGGCGGTCAGCTCCTTGAGATCATGGCCGGCGCAGAAGGTCGTCCCGCTCGCGCCGAGGACAACGGCGCGCACGGCGCGTTCGGCGGCGATCGCCGCGAGGGCGTCCGACAGCGCCGCGATCAATGCCTCGGAGAGGCTGTTGCGCGCCTGCGGCCGGTTGAGGGTGAGGACCGCGACGTCGTCGACATCCTCGCGCAGCAGAACCGGCGACGACGGTGCAGCGGCGCTGCGGACAGCGGACCTTTGCGCGTTCATGGCGATGAGCCTTTGCGAAAGCCGGCGGGCATTGTATCCGATCCGCGGCCCAGTGTCCGGGTTCGCGGCACTCGGCGAAGACGCGCCGCAGGGCGGGGGAGTTGTGACACACGCGCCCAAATTGACCGCCGAGGAATTGGAGCGGCTGCTGTCGCCGGAGTTCCCGCGCCTGTTTCATCCGGACACCGGGCTTGCGATCCTCAAGGTGTGGGACCGCGGCTCGATGGTGCGCCAGGGTTTCCATCCGCGCACGCTGCGGCCGGGCGGCACGATCTCCGGCGCCAGCATGATGATGCTGACGGATTTCACCATGTACGTCGCGGTGTTGGGTGCGATCGGCTGGGTGCCTGGGGCGGTGACCACGAACCTGAACATCAACTTCCTCAGCAAACCGGCGCCGCGCGCGCTGGAGGCGGAATGCCGGCTGATCAAGCTCGGGCGGCGCCTTGCGGTCGGCGAAATCGGGATTCGCTCCGAGGGCGAGAGCGAACTGGTCGCGCATGGCACCTCGACCTATTCGATTCCGGTACGGGCATGAAGCTATTGCCCGATGGTATTATATAACCGAACATGTAACCCCTTGCGATCAATGCAGGTTTTGATCGATTTCGGCGTTGACCGGGGGCGGTGCCTCGTATAGAAGCCACCTCTCCAAGCAACGGATGCGGCTCCATGAAAACCTATTCGGCCAAGCCCGCCGAGGTCGACAAGAAGTGGGTGCTGATCGACGGCACCGGGCTCGTCGTCGGCCGCCTCGCCTCGATCGTCGCGCTCAGGCTGCGCGGCAAGCACAAGCCGACCTACACGCCCCACGTCGATTGCGGCGACAACGTCATTATCGTCAATGCCGAGAAGGTGGTGCTGACCGGACGTAAAGTTCAGCAGAAGGTCTACCGGCACCACACCGGCCATATCGGCGGCATCAAGGAGCGCACGGCGAAGTTCATCCTCGAGGGCAAGTTTCCCCAGCGCATTGTCGAAAAGGCGGTCGAACGGATGCTGCCGCGCGGCCCCCTCGGCCGCCGCCAGCTCGGCAACCTGCGCGTCTACAAAGGCCCCGAACATCCCCACGCGGCACAGCAGCCCGAACCGCTCGATGTCGCCGCCTTGAACCGCAAGAACACAAGGAGCGCGTGACCATGGCCGAAACCATGCAATCGCTCGAGCAGCTCGGCGCGCTCAAGCCGGCCGCCCCGGAGGCGCCCAAATACATCCAGAAGCTCGACAAACAGGGCCGCGCCTACGCCACCGGCAAGCGCAAGAACGCGGTCGCGCGGGTGTGGCTCAAGCCGGGCGGCGGCATCGTGGTCGTCAACGAACGGCCGGTCGAGACGTTTTTTGCGCGCCCGGTGCTGCGCATGCTCATCCAGCAGCCACTGGTCGCCGCCAATCGCCAGGGCCAGTACGACGTCACCTGCACGGTGTCGGGTGGCGGGCTCTCGGGCCAGGCCGGGGCGGTGCGCCATGGGATTTCCAAGGCGCTGACCAACTTCGAGCCGGATCTGCGCCCCGTGCTCAAGCGCGGCGGATTCCTCACCCGCGACCCGCGCGTGGTCGAGCGCAAGAAGTACGGCAAGGCCAAGGCCCGGCGCTCGTTCCAGTTCTCCAAGCGCTGACGGCGCCAGCAGGTTCGCTCAAAGGGCGGCCGCACGGCCGCCCTTCACACTCACGTACGCAGCTGAGTGGTTCGCCGCTATATTTGACCGTAGTGGGCAAGCACGCCATGGCACGGAGAGCTCAGCCGCGTCCGGTTTGCCTGCAGGCAGGCCAGGATGCGCGTGTTGTCGTTCTGCCCGAGGTAGTCCTTGCACATTTTTATAACGTCGGGCCGGCAGGCACGTTGTTCCTCCGGCGTGCCTTGGAAATTCGGAAAGGGAAGCGGCAGGGGCAAGGGCAGCGGAAACGGGGGCGGGCTCTGACCGAACGAGGCGCTCGCGCTCAGGAGTGAACCGGCTAGAATCAAGGCCACGCTGCGAATCATCGACGACCTCTCTTGCGTTTTTTGCCGGGCGATGACGCATTGCCGCCCCGCCCCTGTCAATCTGCTTCGCACTGCAACGCGCCGTTTACCAGATCGGGCGTAGCATCGCGCCATGCTGCGCGACCGCACCTTAGCCCGGGTCGAGGCGGACCTCGTCGCGTTACGCGCGACCGCCGAGCGCGCCGGAATAGCGCTCGCCTGCCTGTTCGCATCTTCCGACGAGTACGAGGCCCACATCATCCGCGAGCGGCGCGCCAGCGGCGCCTTCCGGCCGCGCCGCTCGTTGCGCCATCGCCTGCGCCTTGCCGCGCTGATCGGCGTGCTCGCGCTCGCTTTCCTTCTGGCCTGAAAGCGTCGGCAGTGTGGCGAAGAAAACGGGCGCTCCGCGGAGCGCCCGTGAAGGTCGTCGCGTCGCCGCGACTTGGGAGGAAGCTTTGAGCATGATCCCGAAAAAGCCTGCCCCGGCCTTGATTCGGGATGGGTACCGGTCTTCGGAAAAGATCATGCTCCAACAAAAAGCTACGCCGAATAGTACATATCGAACTCGACCGGGTGCGGGGTGTGCTCGAAGCGGATCACCTCCTGCATCTTCAGCTCGATGTAGCTGTCGATGAAGTCGTCGTCGAACACGCCGCCGGCCTTGAGGAACTCGCGATCCTTCTCGAGATAGCCGAGCGCCTCGCGCAGCGACCCGCACACCGTCGGGATTTTCTTGAGTTCGCGCGGCGGCAGGTCGTAGAGGTCCTTGTCGGTCGCCGGCCCTGGATCGATCTTGTTCTTGATGCCGTCGAGGCCCGCCATGAGCATCGCCGCAAAGGCGAGATAGGGATTGGCGAGCGGGTCGGGGTAGCGCACCTCCACCCGCTTGCCCTTGGGCGAGGAGGCGAGCGGAATGCGGCACCCGGCCGAGCGGTTGCGCACCGAATAGGCGAGCAGCACCGGCGCCTCGAACCCGGGGACCAGCCGCTTGTAGGAGTTGGTCGTCGGGTTGGCGAAGGCGTTGATCGTGCGCGCGTGCTTGAGGATGCCGCCGATATAGTGCAGCGCCGTGTCGGACAGGTCGGCGTATTTGTTGCCCGCGAAGGTCGGCTTGCCGCCCTTCCAGATCGACTGGTGGCAGTGCATGCCGGAGCCGTTGTCGCCGTAGACCGGCTTGGGCATGAAGGTCGCGGTCTTGCCGTACACGTTGGCGACCTGATGGATGCAGTATTTGTAGATCTGCAGCCGGTCCGCCATGATCGTGAGCGGCGCGAACTTCAGGCCGAGCTCGTGCTGGGCGGAGCCGACCTCGTGATGGTGCTTCTCGACCTGGCAACCCATGCGGGCCATGGCGCCGAGCATCTCCGAGCGCATGTCCTGGGCGCTGTCCAGGGGCGGCACCGGGAAGTAGCCCTTCTTGGTGCCGATGTGGTGACCGAGGTTGCCGCCCTCGTAGGCGGTGTCGGTGTTGCTCGGCAGTTCGGTCGAGTCGAGCCGGAAACCCGTGTTGTAGGGATCGGCCTTGTAGCGCACGTCGTCGAAGACGAAGAACTCGGCCTCCGGGCCGAAGTACGCGGTGTCGCCGATGCCCCAGGCCTTGACCAGGCCCTCGGCCTTCTTGGCGATGCTGCGCGGGTCGCGGTTATAGGGCTCCCCGGTCAGCGGCTCGAGCGTGTCGCACACCAGGACCAGCGTCGTCTCGGCATAGAACGGATCGATGCAGGCGGACGCCGGGTCGGGCATCAGGTTCATGTCGGACTCGTGGATCGCCTTCCAACCGGCGATCGAGGAACCGTCGAACATGATGCCTTCGGCGAACGTGTCGTCGTCGAACGTGGAGATGTCGCAGGTGACGTGCTGCCACTTGCCGCGCGGATCGGTGAAGCGGTAGTCGATGTACTTCACATCGTTGTCCTTGATCATCTTCACGACATCTTTGGCCGTCGTCATTGCATACCCTTTCTCGTGACTGGAACTTCAAGGAGAGGTCGACCAGACGCGCGCGTCAGATGGCATCCAGGCCGGATTCCCCCGTACGGATCCGGATTGCTTCTTCGATATTGGAGACGAATATTTTTCCGTCGCCGATGCGCCCCGTTTGCGCGGAACGACGGATCGCCTCGACGGCTTTTTCAACCATGTCGTCGCCAAGCACAATCTCGATTTTCACTTTCGGCAGAAAATCCACCACGTACTCGGCGCCGCGATAAAGCTCGGTGTGCCCCTTCTGTCGGCCGAAGCCCTTGGCCTCGGTGACGGTAATGCCCTGCAGCCCCACCTCCTGCAGCGCTTCCTTCACCTCGTCGAGCTTGAAGGGCTTGATCACGGCCTCGATTTTCTTCATTTCGCCTCGCCTCCCGGCCGCCCTAGCGTCCTCAACGACAGCCGACGATGGGTTAGCAGGGTCCGTGCCAAGCCGGCGGGCGCCTGAAAATTGTTCGTTTTCAAGGAATTATCGTTGGATCGGGATAGGCGGTGCGGCTGGTCCGCAGGCAGTTGACTAATAAATAAGCAGATCGATGAAACGTTGACCAGGGATTTTCCGGCAAGTCGCCGCGGTGCCGATACGGCAGGCAGCTGACGTGCGCCGTTTGCCGGACAGCGGCGCTTGCATCATGGTTGAGCTACCGGAGCGGATTGCCATGATCGAGCTTCTGACCACTGCCCAGATGGCGGAAGCCGATCGTCTGACGATCGCCGGCGGGGTTGCCGGCATGACTTTGATGGAGAATGCCGGGCGTGCGGTCGCCGATGCGGTTGCCGCGCGCGGGCCGCCGGGCACCCCTATCGTCGTCATCACCGGGCCGGGCAACAACGGGGGCGATGGGTTTGTCGCTGCCCGCCTGCTCGCCGCAGAAGGACATTCCGTGCGCGTGGCGCTCTTGGGCGACGCGGCCAAGCTCAAGGGGGACGCCGCGGAAGCGGCGCGCCGGTTCGGCGGCACGATCGTGCCGGCCTTCAGCCAAACGCTCGATGGCGCCGGGATCGTCGTTGATGCGCTGTTCGGTGCCGGCCTCGATCGGGCGGTCACCGGCCCGGCGCGGGAGATGATCGCGGCGATGAATGCATGCGGGGCGCCGATCGTCGCCGTCGACCTGCCGAGCGG
>DASZJC010000289.1:0-4365 GCA_035948495.1 Xanthobacteraceae bacterium
CCCTGGCGCCCGAGAGGATGCGGTCTTGGAAGTCGAAACGCTCCGCCACGAACGCCTTGGGCAGCCACGGCGCGGCGCGGTTGACGAGGTGCCAGCGCAGATAGGCCCTGAGCGCCGCGACGTCGTAGCCCGCAAGCACGCCGTCGAACCCTTTGAAGAAATCCGGCCAGCCGACGTTGAGAGACTCGATCGAGCCTTGCCCGACGGCCGTCAGATAGTCGTCCCAGGCGAACCGCGGCGCGAGACCGGCGAGCGCGTCGCGGCGCAGCTTGTGATCGAGGTTTTTGGGATCGCGCCGCTTCACCCGGTCGAGCGATGCCTCGGCGAGGTCGGTCTCGATCGCCAGGACGCGATCGGCGTTGGCGTCAGCCGCGGCCCCCTCGCCCAGAAGCCTGAACATGTTGGCGACGTGCCGGCGGTAGGCGTTGCGCAGATCGAGCGACGCCGCGTCGGTGCGCAGGTAGTAATCGCGGTCGGGCAGGCCGAGGCCGCTCTGGTCGGCTTCCGCGATCACCTTGGTGGCGTCGGCATTGTCCTCGGTCGACCTGAAGGAAAAGAACGCGCGGACGCCCGCTTGGTGCTCGCGCGCCAGCACGGCCGGCAGGCCATCGGGGCCGGTGAGCGCGTCGATGCGGGCAAGCTCCGGCACGAGCGGCGCGAGGCCCTTGGCCTCGATCCCGGCCTCGTCCATGCAGCTTGCGTAGAAATCGCCGATCTTGCGGGTGGCCGGATCGGAACCGGCGGCGGCCGCTTCCAGGATGCCGCGCAGCTTGTCGAAATTGAGCTCGGTAAGGGCGTCGAACCGGCTCCAGCGACCGCGATCCGCCGGGATCGGGTTTCGCTTGATCCAATTGCCGCAGGCAAATTGATAGAAGTTCTCGCATGGGGAGACCGCATGATCGATCGCAGTCGCGTCGATCAGCGGAACGGCATCGGCCGCGCGCGCCGGCGATGCGGCCGCCGTCAGCACCGCAACCATCAAACCTGCAACGACTTTGCGATCCACAAATGCCTCTCGCACTTCACTGGCCCGATAGCGTCATCGCACGGGGTTGATTGCGCGCGCTAGCGCATGTTCCGGCGAAAGCCTGCCCCGGACTTGATCCGGGGTGGGCACCGGTTCGCCGATAAGAACATGCGCCAGTCAATAGTTTCCAGAGCATGTCACGATTCCGAAGGAACGGGACATGCTCTAGATGCGTCGCACCGGAATCGACCAGGCGAGCAGCAGGCCGATGCCGGTGAACGCGGCGATGGCTAGGAACGCGGCCCGGAACGCGTCGGCGATCTCCGTCTGCACCATGGCTTGGCGCGCCGGGTCGAGCGCCGCCATGGCGGCGGGCCCGCGCTGGACCATGACGCTGAACAGACCGGCGGTCTCACGGTCGGTCGCCGCAAGCACGGAGAACAGCACGGCGGCGACGATTGCGGTGCCGATCGCCGCGCCCACGGAGCGGGAAAACTGCACCGAGGCGGCGCCGGCCCCGAGCATTTTCGGCCCGGCCACGGCCTGCACGGTCACCTGGACGACGCCCATCACCGTGCCCATGAACAGCGCATTCCAGCCGAATATCCAGGGCAGATAGACGATCGCGAGCCGCGACGCCAACAACGCAAACAGGACGAGATTCACGGTCACGACGACGAGGCCCCAGATGGGAAAGATCGTCGTGAGCCCGGTCCGGCTGACGATCCGTCCCGTGATCAGCGATCCGAGGCCGATGCCGGCGGTGAGCGGGAGCATCAGCAGCCCGGTCTGCTGCGGCGAGAGGCCGCGCACCGCCTGAAGATAGATCGGCAGGAAGGTGATCATCGAGACGAGGGCGGCGCCGTGACACGCCGCGAGCGCGTCGCTGCGCCAGATCGCCGCCTGGCGCAGCAGCGCGACCGGCAGCAGCGGGGTCGGCGCGCGATTTTCCTGACGCAGAAGGAGCCCGAGCGAGCAGATGCTCAGCCCGACGAGGCCGAGGATCGTGAACAACGTTCGCGGCTCCCAGCGCTGCGCCTCTTCCAGGGCCAGGAGGATCGGCACGACGAACAACACGAACCAAACGAGACCGGGCGTATCGAAGCGCCACTCGCCGCGCACGCCCGCGTGGGGGCTCAGGCGCATGGTCAAGAAGACGGCGATCACGCCGATCGGCAGGTTGACCAGGAACACCGAGCGCCAGCCGAAGTAATGGGTGAGGAAACCGCCGGCGACCGGTCCGAAGGTGCTCGACGTGACCATGACGCCGGCGAGGTAGCCCTGGTAGCGCCCGCGTTCCCGCGCCGGAATGGTCTCGCCGATCAGCGCTTGCGAGAGCGTCATCAGGCCGCCGCCGCCCAGCCCCTGCAGGATGCGCGCGGCGGTGAGCATCTCGATGCTCTGCGACACCGCACACAGGACCGAAGCGCTCATGAACACGGCGAGCGCGATGAACATCATGCGCTTGCGGCCGAACTCGTCGCCGAGCTGGCCGTACACCGGCGCGGCGACGGTGGTGGAAATCAGATAGGCGATGACGACCCAGGAGGCGCGCCCGATCTGTCCCAAAGTGGCAGCGATCGCCGGCAGAGCCGTGGCCACGATGGTCTGGTCGACCACCGCCAGGAACATCGGCAGCATGATCGAGGGGAAGACGCGGAAGAACAGGTTCCGGCTCGACCCCGGCGCGCCGACGGCGATTGAGGCGGTGGGCGAAGGGTCGGGGGGCACGATCGGATGCGAGCTTCGGGCGGGATTGCGATGTTGCCGCGGCAAGTGAGCGGTGTGTGGTCTCGATGGCGGGCGACCGTAGCCCAACCGGCGACAGGTCTCCATAGACCCGGCGCTGACGATAAGTAGGCCGATTCCACTGGTTGACGCGCTGGCAAAATGCCCTATATTATAGGGGCAAATTGCCGGAAATGGGCAAATGTCCAAAACACGAAATGTCCTCGCGCGGGTGTACCAGAAGCTCGGCGGACGTGCCGCGCTCGGGGAGGAGATCGCGTCGGAGGCCGATCTCGCCCGGATCGTCGCGCGCCGCATCCCGCTGCGAGCGCTCGCGCATATCAAGCGCAGCGGCTTCTCGGAACAAGAGGTTGCGGACTACGTGATTCCGCCGCGCACGCGCCGACACCGCAAACTGCGCCGGGAACGGCTCACAGTCGATGAGTCTGATCGGCTGGTGCGGTTGACGCGGATTCAAGCCATGGCGGAGGACGTGTTCGGCAACGCCGAAAAGGCAAACGGGTGGTTGCGCGAAGGCCTTGGAATTTTGGATGGCAGAGCACCCCTTGATGTGGCACGCACCGACTCGGGGGCCCGTGTGGTTGAGCAGATTTTGGCGAAAATCGATTGGGGCGCGGCTGCCTGATGCGGCTGTGGCGCTTGTCGAGCGTCCGTCGGGCGCGCGACTTCACCGGCGGATACGGGCTTTTCAACAACGGCCGCTGGAACACGGTCGGGCGACCAGTCACCTACTGTGCGACGGTTCCTTCCCTTGCCGCCCTCGAAAAGCGCGTTCATGTCGGCGACCCCGGCCGTCTGCCGCCGCAGGCCATGGTTGCGTACGATGTGCCGGATGACGTTCCGGTGCGTAACCTCGAGATCGACGCATTGCCGATCGATTGGGTGAGCCGGGAAGCGCATACGCAACAGTTCGGCGACGACTGGCTCGACCGAGGCGAGGAAACCATCCTGGTGGTGCCATCCGTCGTCATACCGATTGCGGACATCGTGGACCGGGATGCCCTCATCAATCACCGCAGCCCCGACGCCACTCGCATCAAACTCGCCTCCGTCGTAGCTTTCACCCTCGACCCGCGGCTGTTCAGGCCGTGACCAATTCGACAAACGGGAGGAAACCCATGGACATCGTCTTGGCCGGATCGAAGCCGACGCGGCGAGGCCCTGCCGATTCCTTCACCGGGACGGTGTGGCAGGACCCGATCATCGAGGCGCCGGCGCCGGCGCGCATCAGGGCCGGCCGGGTGAGCTTCGAGCCGGGCGCCCGCACCGCCTGGCACACCCACCCGCTCGGCCAGACCCTGCACGTCATCTCGGGCGTCGGCCGCGTGCAGAGAGAGGGCGGCCCGGTGCGCGAAATCCGCGCCGGCGACACGGTGTGGATCCCGCCGGGCGAGAAGCACTGGCACGGCGCCGGGCCCACGACCGGCATGGTGCACGTCGCCATGCAGGAGTCGCTCGACGGCAAGCACGTCACGTGGCTCGAGCACGTGACCGACGCGCAATTTTCCGCCCCGGTCGGCTGAGCGAAGGTCGCCACCATGCGCATCAAGGCGAACGGGATCACCATCAACTGCGAGATCGACGGCGCCGACGGCGCGCACTGGCTGGTCTTGAGCAACTCGCTCGCCACCGACGTGTCCATGTGGGAC
>DASZJC010000290.1:0-9785 GCA_035948495.1 Xanthobacteraceae bacterium
TTGGTGGCGCGGTCGGCGACGATCTCGATGCCGTAGAACAGGCCGCGCCCGCGGATGTCGCCGACGTGATGATGATTGCCGAACCGCTCGACCAGGCGCTTCTCCAGCAGGGCGCCCATGCTCCGCACGCGCGCGAGTAGACCCTCCTCGCGGATCACGCGCTGCACCGCGAGCGCCGCCGCGCAGCCCAGCGGATGCGCCATGTAGGTGTGTCCGTGCCGCAGAATACCTGACCCGTCGCGCATCGCCTGCGCGATCTTGCCGGATGCGAGGGTCGCGCCGATCGGCGCATAGCCGCCGCCCAGTCCCTTGGCGACCGCCTGGATGTCGGGTGCTACGCCTTCCTGCTCCCAGGCGTGCAGCGTGCCGGTGCGCCCCATCCCGCACATCACCTCGTCGAGGATGAGCAGCGCGCCGTGACGATCGCACACCGCGCGAACCGCGGGGAAATATCCTTCCGGCGCGGGAACGCAGCCCGACGTGCCGCCGACCACCGGCTCGGCAATGAAGGCCGCGACGGTGTCGGGGCCGAGGCGCTGGAACTCCGCTTCCAGCTCGGTGGCGAGGCGGCGCACGAAATCCCGTTCGCTCTCGTGCGAACCCTGTTCACGATAGGCGAAGGCGGGCGTGACGTGGCTGAAGGCGTCGGAGAGCAGCGGCGCGAACGGCTTGCGCCGGCCGTCATGGCCGCCCGCCGCCAGCGCGCCGAGCGTGTTGCCGTGATAGCTTTGCCGCCGCGCGATGAACCGCGTCCGCTGCGGTTGCCCGATCTCGAGGAAATATTGTCGCGCCATCTTGAACGCGGTCTCGGTTGCTTCCGAGCCGCCGCACACCAGATAGGCGCTGGCGAGGCCGCCCGGCTCGTGGCCGACCAGCTCGTCGGCGAGCGCCTCGCCGACCTCGGTGGTGAAAAAGCTCGTATGCGCGTAGGCGAGCGTCTTCGCCTGCGCCATGAGCGCGTCGAGCACGCGCGGGTGCTGATGGCCGAGGCACGACACCGCGGCGCCGCCCGATCCGTCGAGCACCTCGCGCCCCTGCGCGTCGACGAGCCACACGCCGTGCCCGCCGACCGCGAACGGCGGATCCTCGCGCAGGTTGCGATGGAGAAGGCGGCTGCGGCGAGCCGGCGTCGACGCCGCGGCGGTGCTCGTTGCCATGATCGGAAATCCTCTGCGTCATACTGCGACGGGGGAAGACACTTTTCAAGGATGCGGGCACGGCGGCCGCGAATGGCGAATAGCGAATAGAAAGCGTTGACCGCTCCCGGCTCTTACTATTCGCTATTCGCCTATCTCCCAATCAATGGAGGATCTCCCATGTCCACGGCCGACAAAGCGCCGCGCTTCGCGCAACTGACGGCGGACGCATTGACCGACGCGCAGCGGCCGCTCGCCGAGCAGATCATGAAGATTTCGCGCGTCGGCATCGGCGGGCCGTACAACGCCCTGCTGCGAAGCCCGGTCATGGCGCAACGCATGTACGACCTGCTCGACTACCTGCGTTGGCACACCTCGGTGCCGACGCGGCTCAACGAGTTCGCGATTCTGATCCAGGGGCGGCTATGGCGCTCGCAGGTCGAGTGGTTCGCGCACTTTCCCCTGGCCGTAAAGGCCGGCCTGTCGGAGAAAGTCGCGCTCGATCTCAAGGCCAACAAGCGGCCGCAGGGCATGCAGCCCGACGAAGCGGCGGTCTACGATTTTTGCATGGAGCTTTCGACCACGCATCAGGTGACGGACGCGACGTTCAACCGGCTGCGACAGTTCCTGAGCGAGCAGCAGGTGGTCGACCTCACCGTAATCAGCGGGACCTACGTGACGGTGGCGATGATCCTGAGCGTTTCCGCAGCGAGCGTCCCGCCCGGCAGCGAGCTGCCGTTCAAGCCGGGCGAGCCGTAAGGCCGGCGGACAAATCTTGGGCGCGGACATCCAGCGCCAGGGGCATGGCCGGGACAAGCCCGGCCATGACCACTGTTGGAGTTACCTCGGCTCTCAAACAAAAAGCCCGGCGCTGGGGCCGGGCTCCTTGTCGCGGCGTTACTTGCGGCGTTACTTGCGCCGCCGCTTTCGCGTATTCAACGACAGGCCGACCGCATAGGCCTTCTGCCGCACCGCGCCCTCGGAGCGCTTGAGCTTGCTGCCGATGCGTCGCGCGGGCGTCTTCTGCCGCGCCAACGTCCTGAGCGTGCTAAGATCGCTCCTCGACCAATCGCGGCGAACTTTTCTCCTGGCACCTGCCATTTCGATAATCTCCATTTGGTTGGGACAATTCGTTGTATCACGGATAATGGCGAAAATCTGTCACAATCAACAAATTGTGTAGTTTGCGTGAAAAATTCCTTATTTACGCACAGGACGCGTTTTTGACCCCTCCCGCCCGATATTTGCAGATTCGACTTTAGTCCAAATCTTTGCTTCCGCTACGTCACGTCGCAAATGTTTCAGATCGCAATCGGTGGCAAGATGATGCGTTTATTCCAAACGAACGGCAACACGCGCCTGATTCGCGCCTTAATGCCCGCCGTTTCGCCGTTTCGAACAGACAAACCGGGAACATCCGGCAATAATCTTTGGAATCGACGGAAATTCCTCCGATCCGCATCTTCTTGGAGCACGAATGGTTTTGGTTGACATGGCCGCGGATGCGGCGATGCTCGAACGGCGTAAAGGCCGGAAATCGCCGTTCTCACAAGGCGAAAGGGGTGTCAGCGACCCATGCTGCGCAGCGAACGACGTATTCTCACGACGCATACCGGAAGCCTCCCGCGCCCGCCGGACCTCATTCGCCTCTATGTGCGCCGGGCGCGCGGCGAGGCGGTCGATCCGGCGGCGCTCGCGGCTGCCGGCAAGGCGGCGCTCGCGTGGGTCGTTTCCAAACAGATCGAAGCCGGCATCGATGTCGGCAACAACGGCGAGCAGCAGCGGGAATCGTTCTTTCTCTACCTGCGCGACCGGCTGACCGGGCTGGGTGGCAGCTGGGAGCGGACCTCGCGCGCCGACGTCGACCGCTATCCGGTGTTCCGGCAAATGTGGAACGACCAGCACGCCGCCAAGGTCCAGGTTTCCTCGTTCAGCAAGCTGCCGAAGGCGATCGGTGCGGTAAGCTACAAGGACGACGGCGCCATCCGCGGCGAATGCGAGGACTTCCGGGCCATCCTGAAAAACACTCCCGGCGCGTTTCTCGAGCCGTTCATGACCGCGCCGTCGCCCGGCATCCTCGCCGCGACCATCTTCAACGAATATTACGACGGCCAAGCGGCCTATCTGCGCGCGCTCGGCGCCGCGTTGCGGGTGGAATACGAGGCGATCGTGGCGCACGGCTTCCTCCTGCAGATCGACGCGCCCGATCTCGCGCTCGAGCGGCACATCAGCTACAAGGATCGGCCGCTGGCGGACTTCCTCGCCTTCGTCGAAAGCGTGGTCGCCGCCATCAATGCGGCGCTCGCGAACGTCCCGCGCGAGCGGGTGCGCCTGCACGTTTGCTGGGGAAATTCGGAATCGCCGCACGACTGCGACGTGCCGCTCCGGGACATCCTGCCGGTGCTGCTGCAGGCGAACGTGGGCGGCCTGGTCCTGCCGTTCGCCAACCCGCGTCACGGGCACGAGTTCCGCTGCTTTGCCGAGACGCCGCTGGCGGACGACCAGATCCTGGTCGCGGGGGTCATCGACTCGCTCACCAATTTCGTCGAGCATCCGGAACTGGTGGCCGATCGCATCGAGCGGGTCGCCGCGACGATCGGCGACCCGACGCGGGTGCTCGCCGGCACCGACTGCGGCTTCGATACGTCGGCCGGATGGGGCCGCGTCGCCGAGGACGTGGTGTGGGCGAAGCTCGCGTCCCTGCGCGACGGCGCGCGGATCGCATCGGAACGGCTGTTTTAGGTCGATAAGGAAGGAAACCGCCACGAAGCTGGTATAATGGTTCGCATCCATCGTGTGACCTGGGAAGGAACAAATGGACCTGCCAAAATTCAAATATTTTCCCGATCCCGTCGCGACGGGAGATATCGTCAAATCCGATGCAGTTTGTGAGTGCTGCGGCAAAGCGCAAGGTTATGTCTACGCCGGGATTGTCTATACTGACGAAGAGGACTGCGACAGCCTATGCCCCTGGTGCATTGCCGACGGCTCGGCCCACAAGAAGTTGGGCGCCACGTTCATCGATGAAGATGCCGTCGGAGGGTACGGAAGTTGGGACAGCGTCCCGAAAAAAGTCAGTGCGGAGATTACCCAGCGGACGCCCGCTTTCAGCAGCTGGCAGGCGACACAATGGTGGACGCATTGCCGTGACGCCGCGCAGTTTCTTGGGCCCGTCGGACGGAAAGAACTGGAGGCGGTTGGGCCGGATGCTGTAGCGGGCATCAAAGCCAACAGCGATCTTACCGACTCGGAATGGGACGCCATGTATGCCGATCTGGACAAGGACGGCTCTCCCACCGCCTATCTCTTCCGCTGCTCCAAGTGCAACGCATTCGGTGGGTTTTGGGATTGCGATTGAGGCAGGTGACATGCCGCGCGGCGGAGCGATTCGGGCCGGCACACCGGCATTAAGAACTGTAGCCGCGGACGGCAACGGCCATTCGCGCGCCGCATTCCGCGAAATTCTCGACCTCGCGGGCGTTCCCTAGCACGCCTCCGGCGACGGCGCGCGCCCGCGCCTGCTGCCGGTCGCGGCGATCGACGACGTGAGCGGCTACGTGATGGCGTTCGGCGCCGTGGTGGCGCTGGCGCGGACCGGACGCTTGATCGTCGACCGCGGCACGATCGATGGCGGCCGCCTCGCAGACACGCCCGAGGAGATCGCCCGCCTCACCGCCGAAACCGCTGCGCCGGGTCGCCCGCGTGCGGCATCTCAAGCCGGTCGCGCGGATGGATGAAACGCCGCCCGTCTGGGCTCGTCCGCCGGTGCCGCTCGGCCATGACCCGCCGGCATGGCCGCCACGCAGCTGACCCCGCTCAATTCAGAGGCGCGCCCAGATCCTCCTGGATCGGGCATTGCAGCCCGCGCTCCGACGGCGGCGTCGCGTTGAAGACGATCGACCGCACGGGCCAGTTCATCACCTTGGCGCACGGATCGGTCATGACGTGAGTGAAATCGGGCGAGGCAAACGCGCTCTGCGCGGCGCCTACCGCAATAGCGATGCCGAAGAGCACCGCACGGGCGTTCCGCTTGTTCTTCATGACGGCCCTCCACGAATCCCGCCCAGCGTTGACGCTGAGCTATGAGACATGGACCGCTTCCACCAGCCGCCGATGCCCGACTTGAACCCGATGTGATCGGAGTTGATCGCTCGGCGATTCGCCGAAGACTTGCGCCTTGACCGCAAGCTCGTACGCCCAGGGGAGGATGATCACGACGCGGAGAGTATTTCTGAAAACAGGATGGGTCCCGGATCAGCGGTGCACCGCTTCGCGCTGCACCGCATCCGGGACACGCCGCTGGAACATCGCGAATATGTTACGCCGCGAGATCCGCCGCCTTGCGCAGGTCGCGGAAGCTCGCGAGGCGGTCGAGCGTCTGCAGCTCACCGAACAGCGCTTGCGCGCCCTTCTCGCCCAGCTCGGTCTCGGCGCAATCGTGGAATTTCACCCACAGCTCGTCGCGCGAGAGCGGCAGCTCCCAGTGCCCGCGCGCGAACTCGACGTCCGGGCTCTTGAGGCGGCGCCCGTCCGCGAGCTTCACCTCGACGCGGTCGGCGGCGGCGAAAATCGGGTCGTCCTCAGCGACCGTATCGGCGGTCGTGATTGCGACCTTTTGCATGGTCGCCTGCACGTCGGGCCGGCGCACGAACTCGTCGGTCAGCTCGGCAAGGCCGTTGCGGCGCGCGACCAGGGCCGACGCCATGGCGAACTCCATGCTGAACTTCGCCTCCAGCCCGGTCTGCGGGCGATGGTTGCGCAGCATCATGGCCTGGGTCTTGCCGATCGTGACGTCGACCCCGGCGACGTCGCCGGCCTTGAGGTTATGCGCCTTGACCAGATCCGCGATGGCGTCGATCGACCGGTGCGTGGCGTAGCACATGGGATATTTCTTGACGTTCACGCCGGTCTCGACGATGCGCCATTCGGCCCCGAGATCGTCGATCGGGGTGTCGCGGTCGGCGCGGCCGGCGGGCGACAGCGCCGCCAAAAGCCCGAGCGGATGCTCGATCACGTCGGCCGAAGCCGTCATGCCGTTCTGCGCGAGCCGCGCCGCTGTGACCCCGGACGCCGCCGCGCGGCCGGCGTGGAACGGCTTCGTCATGGTGCCGAAGTTGGCGACGAGCCCGGCCGAGAGCGACGCGCCGATCGCGATCGCCATGGTGGCCTTTTCCGCGTCGAGCCGGCGCAGGTTGGCGATCGCCGCCGCCGCGGCGACCGGCCCGGCGACTGCGGTCGGGTGCCAGCCCTTGCGGTGATAGGGATCGGGATCGCGTTCGACGAGGCGCGCCCACGTCTCGTAGCCGGCCACATAGGCGGTGACCGCCGCGCGGCCGTCGGCGCCGGTCGCCTCCACCTCGGCAAGGATCGCCGGCACCAGCACCGTGCTCGGATGGCCGGCGAGCGCCACGTCGTCATAATCGAGCGCGTGGCCGGCGACCCCGTTGGCGAGCGCCGCGTCGATCGCGCTCGCGCGCTCGCGGCCGAGGCAGATGCGCGCCTCGCCCTTGGGGTCGGTGCGCACCATGGTCGAGGTGACGATGCGCAGCACCGGCTCGCGCACGCCCGCCATCATGACGGCGACGCAGTCGGTGAAACCGAGCCGCACCGCCTCGACCGCCTTGGCGGGCAGCGCTTCGTATTTCAGGCTGGCGGCAAAACTTCCGAGCGAACGGGTCAGGGGAGCCGGCATGGGCGTGTCCTCGCTTTGGTTTGAGAAACCGTAGTCGCCATGCGCGCGCAGGGCAAGGCGGCTGGTCGGGTCGCGGTGCGGGGTGTAGCGTTCCGGGCGTGAGCATGCTGGAGTTCCCATGACCGCCGCGACGCCGCTCTCCGACATCACAGTGATCGAGCTCGGCCACAGCGTCGCCGCGCCCTACGCGGGCGAGATCCTCGCCGACCTCGGCGCCACCGTGATCAAGATCGAGAAGCGCGACGGCGGCGACGACGCGCGCCAATGGGCGCCGCCCTACTGGCACGGGCTCGCGGCGATCTTTCAGAGCCTCAACCGCAACAAGCTCTCCGTTACGGTCGACCTGCGCGACCCGGCCGAGCGCGCGCTGCTCGTGCGGCTGATCGAGGAACGCGCCGACGTGCTGATCCAGAACCTGCGGCCCGGCATGGTGGAGGAGCTGGGTCTCGACGCCGCGACCTTGCGCGTCCGCAACAAGCGCCTGATCTATTGCGGCATCGGCGCGTTCGGCCGCGGCGGCCCGCTTTCCGCGCGGCCCGGCTACGATCCGCTCATGCAGGCGTTCGGCGGGCTGATGAGCGTCACCGGCGAGGCCGGGGAGCCCCCGGTACGGATCGGCACGTCGATCATCGACATGGGCGCCGGCCTGTGGTCGGCGATCGGAATCCTCGGCGCGCTGCATCACCGCACGCTCACCGGCGAGGGCACGACCGTCGACACGTCGCTTTACGAGACCGCGCTCGCCTGGATGAGCTACCACGCCGCCAATTATCAGGCGTCGGGCGAGGTGCCGCGCCGGCACGGCTCGGGCACCTTCGGCATCGTGCCCTATCGCGGCTACGCCACGAGCGACGGGTATCTCGTCATCGGCGCCGGGAACGACAAGCTGTTCCGCAAGCTCGCGGGCGCGCTCGGCCATCCGGACTGGGCGGACGATAAGCGCTTCCTCGACAATCCGCGCCGGGTGCACAATCGCGTCGCCCTCGACGCGCTGATCGAAGACGCGACGCGCACGAAGACGAGCGCCGCGTGGCAGGCGGCGCTCGAGGCGGCCGGCGTTCCGTCGTCCCCCATGCAGAGCGTCGATCAGGTGCTGGCGCACCCGCAGACCCAGGCGCTCGGCATGCTGCAGCAAAGCCCGGACGGGCGGCTGACCTTGATGGGCCTGCCGCTGTCGTTCGACGGCGAGCGCCCGCCGTTCCGCCGCCCGGCGCCGGAACTCGGCGAGCACACGGACGAGCTGCTCGATCCGCCCGCCCAACCGAAGACGGTGTCGCGCCGATGAGAACGGACTACCAGACCTTGCGGGTGGAGATGCACGGCGCCCACGTGCTGATCGTCACCTTGAACCGGCCGGAGGTCGCGAACGCGCTCAACACCCAAATGGGGCGCGACCTGCTCGACCTGTGGACGGGACTGATCGCCGAGCCGGGCGCGGTGCGCGCCGCGATCCTCACCGGCGCGGGCGGACGCGTGTTCTGCGCCGGCGGCGATCTGAAAGAGCGCAACGGCATGACCAAGGCGCAGTGGGAGGCGCAGCACGAGATCTTCGAGCGGCAGTATTGGGCGCTGCTCGATTGCCCGGTGCCGGTGATCGCCGCGGTCAACGGCCCGGCCTACGCGGGCGGCTGCGAGATGACGCTCGCATGCGACTTCGCCTATGCGGTGGCGACCGCGCGGTTCGCCCTCACCGAGGTGACGCTCGGCATCATGCCGGGCGCCGGCGGCACCCAGCTCCTGCCGCGCGCGGTCGGCGAGCGGCGAGCCAAAGAGATCATCCTCACCGGTAAGCCGTTCAGTGCGGAGGACGCGCTGCGCTGGGGTATCGTCAACCGCCTGTGTCCGCCGGAGACCTTGATCCAAGATGCCGTCGCGACCGCCGAGGCGATCGCCGCCAACGCGCCGCTCTCCGTGCGCCAGGCCAAGAAGTCGATCCATCACGGCCTGCAGATGGACCTGAAAAACGCCCTGCTGTTCGAAATCGAGGCGTATAATCGCCTGATCCCGACCAAGGACCGCGAGGAGGGCATTCGCGCCTTCAACGAGAAGCGCAAGCCGGTCTTCAAAGGAGCGTGATCTGGAGCAAAAGCAAGCCACAATCCAGGTCGTCATCGCCCGCGCAGGCGGGCGATCCAGTAACCCCGGCAGGCGTTATCGGGCGCTGAGCAAAATTTCAGGTCCGGGCGTACTGGATTGCCCGCTTTCGCGGGCAATGACGAGACTGAGGGGAAGGGGCTTGTCTCAATGAAGCGGAGTCAGGTGCCATGAACGACTTTGCGACCCGCCCCGAGAGCGACCACCTCGCGCTGACGATCGGCGAGGACCACGCGGACATCCGCGACGCGGTGCGCCGTATCTGCGAGAAATTCCCCGGCCCCTATTGGCGCGACCTCGAGGCGCGTGAAGCCTACCCGACCGACTTCGTCGTCGCGCTCACCCAGGCCGGATTCCTCGGCGCGCTCATCCCCGAGGAATACGGCGGCTCCGGCCTGCCGATCCGCGCGGCGTCCGTCGTACTCGAAGAAGTGCACGCGTCGGGGTGCAACGCCGCCGCGTGCCACGCGCAGATGTACATCATGGGCACCGTGCTTCGCCACGGCAGCCCCGAGCAGAAGCGGCGCTACCTGCCGAAGATCGCCTCGGGCGAATTGCGCCTGCAGGCGTTCGGCGTCACCGAGCCGACCTCCGGGACCGACACGACCAAGCTCAAGACCCGCGCCGAGCGCCGCGGCAACGACAAATACGTCGTGCACGGCCAGAAGGTGTGGACCTCGCGCGCGCTCCATTCCGACCTGATGCTGCTGCTCGCGCGCACCACGCCGGTCGACAAGGTGAAGAAGCGGACCGACGGCCTCTCCGTGTTCCTGGTCGACATCCGCGCCGCGCGCGGCAAAGGCCTCGACATCCGCCCGCTCAAGGCGATGATCAATCACCAATCGTGCGAGGTGTTCATGGAC
>DASZJC010000291.1:0-1934 GCA_035948495.1 Xanthobacteraceae bacterium
CCTTCTTCACCCCCGCTTGGCCGAGCAATCCGTTGGGCAGGAGCGCGAGCGCCGCGATCACCACGGCGAAAGTGATGATCTGGGTATAGGTCGAGCCGAGCAGGGCCGTGACGAGCGCCTCGACGACTCCGTAGAGCAGGCCGGCGGCCACGACGCCCGATGCGCTGGTGATGCCGCCGACGATGGCGACCGCGAAGGCCTTGATGCCGAACAGCGTCCCCATGTCGGACGAGACGTTGAACAGCGGCGCGATCAGAATGCCGGCAATCCCGGCGAACACCGTCGACACGGCGTAAGCCAACGCGATCGCCCGGCTCACGTCGATGCCCATGAGCCGCGCCGCGTCGGGGTTCTGCGCGACCGCGAGGAGCGATTTTCCGACGCGGGTGCGGCGGGCCACGAGATGCAGCGCGGCGGCGGCGAGCAGGCCAACCGCTGGAATCGCGACCTGCAACGGCGATACCGTGACGCCGCCGACCTCGAACAGCGGATTGTCGGCAAGCACCGAGGGATAGTTGCGCGGCTCCTTGCCGAACAGGAACAGCGTCACGTTCTCGAGGATGATCCCGAGCGCGACCGTCGCCATCAGCCAGGCATTCGAGCCGCGCCGCGCGAACGGGCGCACCGCGATGCGCTCGACGACGATCCCCCACGCGCCGCACAGCGCGAGCGCGAGCAGGATGGCGAATACCGGATTCCAATGCCAGGTGACCGCGAACGTATAGGCGAGCACGGCGCCCAACATCATCGAGGAGCCCTGGGCGAAATTGACCGTGTTGGAGACGGAATAGGTGACGTAGAAGCCGAGCGCCAGCAGCCCATACATGCTGCCGAGGCCGATGCCGGAAATGAGCGCCAGCGTGACCAGCACGTTTACCCTCCCCTGGAGGGCCCCCTCCAGGGGGATGTGATAGAGGGCGAGAGATTGCGCCTCACAGATCCTACTGCGTGGCGACCGGCACGATGTCTTCGCCGCTGTAGCGCACCATGATGTAGTCGTTCTCGTTCAGCGCGTCGTGGTTGCCGGGCGTGAACGGCTTGACGTAGGTCTTGATCAGGCCGTCGTAACGCTCGATCCCCTCGAGCGCCTGGCGCATCTTGTCGCCATCGGTCGAGCCGGCGGATTTGATCGCCAGCGCGACGAGGTGCATGGCGTCATAGGCGTTGGCGACGCCGACCGGCGGCAGCACGTCGCCCGGCCCCTTGATGTCGGGGTACTTGGCCTTGAGCTCGCTCAGCACCTTCTCGCCGACCGGGTTGAGGTGCCCGAAGAAGCTGTAGGTCTGCACGAACGCGACCTTCTGCGACCAGGCGCCGGCGAGTTCGGGGAAACGCCCGCCGGAGATGCCCCAGTGCGACACGATCGGCACGTTCCAGTTGATGCGCTGGAGCGACTTCATGACCTGGGCGCCGGGCGCCGCATTGCCAACCAGAATCAGCGTGTCCGCGTTGGCGGCGCGCAGGCGCGTGAGTTGCGGCACCATGTCGACGTCGCGGTCCTCGAATTTTTCGACCCCGGCGATCTTGACGCCCTGCTCATCGGCCGCCGCATGCAGGCCCTTGTCGTTCGATTCACCCCAGGGATTGTTGACGAGCGCGAGGCCGAGGTTCTTGGCGTTGAAGGTCTTGCGCGCGTATTGCACCAGCGCCTTGTCGACCAGCACGTCGACGGCCGAGACGCGGAAGATGAAGTTGGGGTTGGCGCCGTTGCGGGTGATCGGCGTGGCCGCCGCCCATACGCTGAAGAACGGCACCTTCTCCTTGTTGGCGATCGGCACGATGGCGAGCGCCACCGGCGAGTCGATGCCGCCGAACATGACGGCGACCTTCTCCTGATCGAGCAGCTCGCGCGCGGCGACCTGTCCCTTCGACGGGTTCGATTCGTCGTCGCGGCGCACCAGCTCGAGCTTGCGCCCGCCGAGGAGGCCGCCCGC
>DASZJC010000292.1:0-5432 GCA_035948495.1 Xanthobacteraceae bacterium
CTCGGCCCCGGCTGGGAGCTCGCCAAGGTGCGCGGCACCCGCTTCAACGTCGGCGACGGCCTGCGCATGGCGCTCGACATCGGCGCCGCGCCCTACGGCAACTGGTCGGGCTGCCACGCCACCGGCTGGGACCGCTACGCCCCCGAGTTCGGCGACAAGAGCATCGGCGACCAGTTCCAGAAGCACAGCTATATTTTCGGCCTGCTGGTCAACGCCGACGGCAAGCGCTTCGTCGACGAGGGCGCCGACTTCCATTCCTTCACCTACGCGAAATACGGCGGCGAGGTGCTCAAACAAGCCGGCCAGTTCGCCTGGCAGGTGTTCGACGCCAAGGCCAAGCCGCTGCTGCGCCCGGAATACCGCATGAAGCAGATGACCAAGGTGACCGCCGACACGCTCGAGGATCTGGCACCGCGGCTCGAGGGCGTCGACGCGCAGGCGTTCCTAGCGACCGTGCGCGCGTTCAACGCCGCGGTGATGACCGAGGTGCCGTTCGATCACACGGTCAAGGACGGGCGCGGCACGCGCGGCCTCGATCCGCCCAAGAGCAACTGGGCGCAGGCGATCGACACCCCGCCGTTCGAAGCCTACGCCACCACCTGCGGCATCACCTTCACGTTCGGCGGCCTGCGCACCGACCCGGCGAGCGGCCAGGTGCTCGACCTGATCCGCCAGCCGATCGCGGGCCTCTATGCCGCTGGCGAAATGGTCGGCGGCCTGTTCTACTTCAACTATCCGAGCGGCACCGGACTCGTGTCCGGCGCCATCTTCGGCCGCCTCGCCGGCGCCGGCGCGGCGGCCGCCGCGAAGGAGGATGAGTAGTCATGCAGCTCGCCCACGAACTCGCGCGGCGCTCCGCCGCGTTGCGCTTCGAGCATCTGCCCGCCGACGCGGTGCATTGGGCCAAGGTCGGCATCCTCGACACGGTCGGCGTGACGCTCGCTGGCTGCGGCGAGCCGGCGGCGCGCATCGTGCGCAAGGTCGCGGGTAACGGCGGCTCGAGCCTGGTGTTCGGCACGGGCGAGCGCACGAACGCGCTCGATGCGGCGCTCGTCAACGGCGTCGCCGCCCACGCGCTCGACTTCGACGACATGAACAACACGCTCGGCGGCCACCCGTCGGCGCCGATCCTGCCCGCCCTGTTCGCGCTCGCCGACGAGCGCCCGGTCGGCGGGCGCGCGTTCATCGCCGCCTTCGTCGCCGGCTTCGAGACCGAGTGCAAAATCGGCCTCGGCGTCCACTTCCGTCACTACACCAAGGGCTGGCACCCGACCGCGACCTTGGGCGTGTTCGGCGCGGCGGCGGCGGCCTGCAACCTCCTGCGCCTCGACGCGGAGCGCACCGCGATCGCGCTCGCCATCGCGGCGTCGCTCGCCTCCGGCATCAAGGCGAACTTCGGCACCATGACCAAGCCGCTGCACATCGGCCACTGCGCGCGCAGCGGCCTGTTCGCGGCGCTGCTGGGGGCGGAAGGCTTCACCGCCAATCCCGGCGCCTTCGAGCACAACCAGGGCTTCCTCGACGTGTTCAACGGGCCGGGCACCTACGACGTGGCGCGCATGCTCGCCCATTGGGGCGATCCGTTCGACATCGTCGAGCCCGGCATCGCCGTCAAACAATATGCCTGCTGCGGCAGCACCCACCCGGCGCTCGACGTGATGCTCGACCTGGTGCGCCGCCACGACCTCAGACCGACCAACGTCGCGCGCATCGACTCGTGGACTCACGCGCGGCGCCTCGAGCACACCAACCGTCCCGATCCGCAGAGCGAGCTCGAAGCAAAGTTCAGCGTGCAGTATTGCCTTGCCCGCGCGCTCACCGACCGCGCCATCCGCATCGAGCATTTCGAGGGCGATGCCTGGCGCGACCCGGCGGTGCGCGCGGTGCTGCCGCGCGTGCAGGCGGCGGCCTACACCACCGCGCAGTTCCCCGCCGACAACCACTACGGCGCCGAGGTGAAGGTCACGCTGACGGACGGCACGGCGGTGTCCGGCAAGATCGACGAGGCGGCCGGCCGCACCAGCGGCAATCCGCTGCCGGCCGAGCGCCTGCGCGAGAAGTTCGACAACTGCGTCGCCCGCGCCCTGCCGCGCGCGCGCGCGGCCGCGCTCGCCGACATGATCGACCGGCTCGACAACCTCGCCGACATGCGCGCGTTCACCGCGCTGCTGGAGCCGGCCCCGGCGAAGCAACGCGCGAGCGCTTAATTCCGCTTCGTCATTCCGGGGCGCGCCGAAGGCGCGAGCCCGGAATCCAGTAATCACCGCCCGTGGTTACTAGATTCCGGCTCTCGCGCTTCGCGCTCGGCCGGAATGACGAGGCAGAATGTGTGGCGCGGCCAGCGCAGATCAAATCGCCGCTTCCGTCGTCGAATCGAAGAAGTGCAGCCGCTCCGGGTTGACGGCGAGCCGCAGCCGGTCGCGCACCTTGGCGCGCACGGTGGGCTCGACCGCCGCCACCATCATGGCGGGGCCGACCGCCATGTCGAGGAGGATTTCCGAGCCGAGCGGCTCGACCACCTCGACCACCGCGTCGAAGCTCAGGTCGGCGGGATCGGCGCTGGACGCGATCCGCAGATCCTCCGGACGGATTCCCAGGATGGATGTCTGTCCCACGTAGCGGCCGACCCGGCCGGCGATCTGGGCCGGAACCTTGATGCGCATCCCTTCGTTGGCGGCCCATAGGGCGCCGTTCGCCTCGCTCACGTTGACCGTCGCGAAGTTCATCGCCGGCGAGCCGATGAAGCCGGCCACGAACCGGTTGGCCGGCTGATTGTAGAGGTCGAGCGGCTCGCCCACCTGCTGGACGAATCCGTCCTTCATGACGACGACGCGGTCGCCCAAGGTCATCGCCTCGACCTGGTCGTGGGTCACGTAGATGGCGGTGGTGCCCAGCCGGTCGTGCAGCTTCTTGATCTCGACGCGCATCTGCACGCGCAGCTTGGCGTCGAGATTGGACAGCGGCTCGTCGAACAGGAACACCTGCGGATGGCGCACGATCGCCCGCCCCAGCGCCACCCGCTGGCGCTGGCCGCCCGAGAGCTGGCGCGGCTTGCGCTGGAGCAGCCCCTCGATGCCGAGGATCGCCGCCGCCTCCTGCACCCGCTTGGCGATCTCCGGGCGGTCGAATTTCCGCATCTTCAGCCCGAACGCCATGTTGTCGTAGACGCTCATATGCGGGTAGAGCGCGTAGTTCTGGAACACCATGGCGATGTCGCGGTCCATCGGCGGCAGGTTGTTGACGAGCTTCTCGCCGATCAGGATGTCGCCCGACGTGACCGACTCGAGCCCGGCCACCATGCGCAGGGTCGTGGTCTTGCCGCAGCCGGACGGGCCGACCAGCACCACGAACTCCTTGTCGCGGATGCTGAGGTTCACGTCGTTGACCGCGTGAACCTCGTCGAACGTCTTGTTCAGATGCCGAATGACGACCGGCGCCATCGTTTCGTTCCCACCCTCGCGGCGTCTATTGTTTGAGCACGACCTTGACCTGAGACCGGCAACCGCCCCCGGGCATGCCCTATCCCTTCACGGAGCCGGTGAGGCCCGCGACGTAGTGCTCGACGAAGAACGAGTAGACGAACGCCACCGGGATCGAGCCCAACAGCGCCCCCGCCATCAGCTCACCCCAGTAGAACACGTCGCCGCGGATCAGCTCGGAGGTGACGCCTACCGGCACGGTCTTCTCGTCCGGGGAGGACAGGAACACGAGCGCGTAGATGAATTCGTTCCACGACAGCGTGAAGGCGAAAATGCCGGCCGAGAGGATGCCGGGCACCGCGATCGGGAAGATGATGTAGACCATCGCCTTGAAGCGCGAGGCGCCGTCGATGCGCGCGCATTCTTCCAGCTCGCGCGGGATCGCCTTGAAATAGCCCATCAGCAGCCAGGTGCAGAACGGGATCAGGAAGGTCGGATAGGTCAGGATCAGCGCCCACGGCGTGTCGCCGAGGTGGAAGTTGCGGATGATGTCGGCGAGCGGAATGAACAGCAGCGTCTGCGGCACCAGGTAGGTGACGAAGATGCCGGTTCCCAGGCTCCCGGCAAAGCGAAACTTCAGCCGCGACAGCGCGTATCCGGCGAGCAGCCCGCAGAACAGCGAGATCAGCGTGGCGATGATCGCGATGAACATCGTGTTCCACATCCACGTGGAAAACAGCGTCTCCTCCAGCAGCGACGTTACGTGCTCCCAGGTCGGGTGCGAGGTCCAGAACGGGGCGTAGTTGGGCGCCATCCACGGGCGATAAAGCTCGCTGTCCGGCCGGACGGTCGTGACCGCCATCCAGTAGAACGGGAACAGCAGGGAGAAAATGAAGGCGCTCAAGGGAATGTAGAAGAACACCCACCGCTTCCACTTCGCGCCTTCGATCATGGCTTAGTGTCCCGATTCCGAAGTTCGCTTAGGTTCGTGGCGCTAGCGCATGTTCCGGCGAAAGCCTGCCCCGGACTTGATCCGGGGTGGGTACCGGTTTGCCGACAAGAACATGCGCAAACGCGTAACTTCTAGAGCATGGCCCGGTTCCGAAGGAACGGGACATGCTCTAGTGGGTCTCTACCCGCCGGATGTACAACAGCTGGATGATCACCACGACCAACAGGATGGGAAACATGGCAAGCGAGATCGCCGCGCCCTGGCTGAGCAGGCCGGTGCCGACGCCGATCTGGTAGGCGTAGGTGGCGAACAGCTGGGTGGCGTTGGCCGGCCCGCCGCCGGTGAGCACGTAGACGAGCTGGAAGTCGGCAAAGGTCTGGATCACCGAGAACAGCACCACCACCATCGTCACCGGCAAGAGCAGCGGCCAGGTCACGTGCCAGAAGCGCTGCCACGGCCGCGCCCCGTCGATCGCCGCGGCCTCCTGCAATTCGGGACTGATGGTCTGCAGGCCGGCGAGCAGGCTGATGGCGTAGAACGGCACGCCGCGCCAGACGTTGACGATGATCACCGAGATCATCGCCAATGTCGGATCGCCCAGCCAGTTGATCCGGCCGGTGATCAGCGAGAGCCGGAACAGCGTCCAGTTGATGACGCTGAAGGTCGGATCGAACATCCACTTCCAGGCGAAGGTCGAGAGCACCGTCGGGATGATGAACGGTAGCAGGATGAACGCGCGGGTGAGCGCCTTGCCCTTGAAGTGGCGGTTGAGCAGCATGGCGAGCCACAGGCCGAGCGCGAGCTTGAACACCGTGGTGACCGCCGTGTACACGAACGTATTGCCCACCGCGACGCGGAAGATGCTGTCGTTCCACAACTTGTCGAAGTTCGCCATCCCGACGAACTTGCCGGCCACGCCGACCTTGGCGTCGGTCACCGATAGGACCACGCCCTCGACGAAGGGATAGGCGATGAACAGGCCGAGCAGCACCACGGTCGGCAGCAGCAGCACGGCCGCGAGCCAGCGCTCGTCCTCGAGCAGCCGGGTCACCGGCCCGCGG
>DASZJC010000293.1:0-3068 GCA_035948495.1 Xanthobacteraceae bacterium
GTAACGGAATTTCAGCACGAACAGGTAGTCGCCGATCAGGAGGGTCGGCTCCATCGAGCCGGACGGAATCGAGAACGGCTGCACCAGGAAGGTGCGCAGCACGATCGCAATCACCAGGGCGGAGAGGATGGTGCGAACCCCCTCGCCGGCGCGCTTCTTCTCCACTGTTTCCGTCGCCATGAGGCCTCGCTCGTTGGGGCCCCCGGGGGCCGAAGCTGCGCTCTTGGGAACCCGCCAACCGGGCGGGGCGTTCCCAGGACGCGCGTTAGAGCATGCTCCCGCAATAACCTAAAGCGGGATGACGATTGGATGAAAAGTCAGCCCGCTTTAGGGCATGTTTAGCGCGCCCGACGCTCGCAATCGATACGTGGAATGACGGGCCCGACTAGAAGCATGATCCCGAAGAAGCCTGCCCCGGACCCCGGATCAAGTCCGGGGCAAGCTTTGATCCGGGGTGGGTACCGGTTTTCGGAAAGGCGGAACTTTTGCCCCACGCGGCGGTTGAAAACGCGATGGCCGAAACAGCTCTCGATCAGCCGGTGCATCTGAACATTCACCCGGACGAACCGGTACGCTCGCTCGACGGGGCGGCCAAGATCATCCGCCGCCATACGGCCGGCCGCATCGACGAGAAGGCGCAGGCCGTGCTGCGGGCCATCGCGGACGCTACCTCGCCGCGCGGGGTGGCCGCGGCGGGCGGCGCATTCCGCCGCTGGGCGAAGGACGAAGGTCTCCTGCTCGTTCCGCCCGAGGACAAGGCTTCGCGTTGACGGCGGCCGGCGCCGGCTGCCGCCGCGCATGGGGTGGAGGTGACGCGTGGCCGGCCTGCAGACATATGCGTCCAAGCGCGACTTCAGCAAAACGCGCGAGCCGCGCGGCGCCTGGGCGAAGCAACGCGGCAACGCCTTCGTGATTCAGAAACACGCGGCGCGGCGCATGCATTACGACTTTCGACTTGAGCTCGACGGCGCGCTCAAGAGCTGGGCCGTGACCAGGGGCCCGAGCCTCGTCCCCGGCGAGAAACGGCTGGCGGTGGAAGTCGAAGACCATCCGATCGAATATCAGGACTTCGAAGGGGCCATCCCCAAAGGCCAATACGGCGGCGGCACGGTGCTGGTGTGGGATCGCGGCACCTGGACGCCGCACGGCGACCCGCACGAGGGCTTGGCCAAGGGCCGTCTCGACTTCGCGCTCGACGGCGAAAAGCTGCACGGCCTGTGGCACCTCGTGCGCATGCGCCGCAACGCCGGCGACAAGCGCACCAACTGGCTGCTGATCAAGGCGCGCGATGACGCGGCGCGCGAGGCGGGCGACCCGGATATTCTCGAGCAGCAGCCGCGGTCGGTGCTCTCGCGCCGGACCATCGACGAGATCGCGGCGGAGAAAAACGGCAGGACCTGGACCAGCAACCGGGGGCAGGACGGCGGCGGCGCGAAAGCGCCCGCCAAACGGGCGAAGCAGGCGGAGCAGGGCCGCGCGTCGGCGCGAGCGCCCGCCGCCGCGCTCGACGTTGCGGCGCTCAAGAACGCGCGCAAGGCGCCGCTCCCGGCTTTCGTCGAGCCCTGCCTCGCCACCCTCGACGCCAAGCCCCCGAAGGGCCGCAAGTGGGTGCACGAGATCAAGTTCGACGGCTATCGCCTGCAGGCGCGCATCGACAACGGCAAGGTCAAGCTGCTCACGCGCAGCGGCCTCGACTGGACGCCGAAGTTCGGCAAGCGCGTGCTCGCCGCCTTGAGCGAATTGCCGGTCCGGCAGGCGCTGATCGACGGCGAGCTGGTGGTCGAGGGCGAGGCCGGCGCCTCGGATTTTGCCGCCTTGCAGGCGGCGTTGAGCGAGGGCAAGACCGATCGCTTCGTGTTCTATGCCTTCGATCTCATCTATGCGAGCGGCGACGACCTGCGCGAGGTCGCGCTCGGCGAGCGCAAGCGCGCGCTGCGCGCGCTTGTGCCTCGCGGCGACGGCCCGCTGCGTTTCAGCGAGGATTTCGACACCGAAGGCGAGATCGTGCTGGAGAACGCCTGCCGCCTGAGCCTCGAGGGAATCGTATCGAAGCGTATCGATTCTCTCTATCGCTCCGGCCGCGGCCGCGACTGGATCAAGTCGAAATGCTCGCACCGCCAGGAGTTCGTCGTCGCCGGCTACGTGCCCTCCTCCGCCGGCGCGAGGGCGATCGGCTCGCTCGTGCTCGGCCTCTACGAGGGCGACAAGCTCGTGCATGTCGGCCGCGTCGGCACCGGCTTTTCCGCCAAGACCGCGCGCGAACTGTGGTCGCTGCTGGAGAAGCGCCGCATCGACAAGCCGCCGTTCGCCGGGGAGCTCACCGCGGACGAAAGGCGCGACGTGCGCTGGGTCAAGCCCGAACTGGTCGCCGAGGTCGAGTTCCGCGGCTGGACCGGCGCCCACATCGTGCGCCACGCATCGTTCCGCGGGCTGCGCGACGACAAGCCGGCGAAGGACGTCGTGCGCGAAGATGCAGCCATGGCGTCCGTACATCCGCCCGCGTCGGCGAGCGGCAGGAGCTTCGGCGTCAAGCTGACCCATCCCGACCGCATCTATTGGCCGGACGCGGGTGTCACCAAACAGGGTCTCGCCGAATACTACGCCGATGTGTGGAAGTGGATGGCGCCGCATGTGGTCGCGCGGCCGCTCGCGCTGGTGCGCTGTCCCGGCGGCATCGGCGACAAGTGTTTTTTCCAAAAGGCGGCGTGGAAGGGCATCCACCGCAGCGTCTCGGTCCTGCGCAATCCCGGCGAGGGCGGCGACGAAGTGCTGGCGATTCACGATCTCGACGGTCTCGTCGCGCTGGTGCAGTCGGGCGTGCTGGAAATCCATCCGTGGGGATCGACGGTCGACGATCTTGACTGCCCGGACCGCTTGATTTTCGACCTCGATCCCGGACCCGACGTCGGCTGGGCCGAGCTGGTGCGCGCCGCGCAGGAAGTGCGCGCTCGGCTGCGCGCGGACGGGATCGAGAGCTTCCTCAAGACCACCGGCGGCAAGGGCCTGCACGTGGTGGCGCCGCTCGCGCCGGTGGCGCATTGGGACGAGGTCAAGCCCTATACGCGGAG
>DASZJC010000294.1:0-5222 GCA_035948495.1 Xanthobacteraceae bacterium
ATCGAGCCGCCGCCGGCGCCGATCGAGTTCACGTCGACCATGCTCACGCGCACCGGATAGCCGTCGATGCGGCCCTCCGAGCGCAGCGCCGGCACGCCGTTCTCGATCAGCGCGATGTCGCACGAGGTGCCGCCGATATCGACGGTGATGAGGTCGCGCGCGCCCGCCGCCTCGCCCGCCATGCGGGCGCCGATCACCCCGGCCGCCGGCCCAGACAGGAACAGCCGCACCGGCCGCAGCCGCGCGGTCGCGGCGCCGGAAATCCCGCCGCGCGACTGCATGATCTGCAGCGGCGCCGGAACCCCGGCGGCGGCGAGCCCGGCGGCGAGGTTGGCGAGGTAGCGGTCGACCACCGGCTTCACGTAGGCGTCGAACGCGGTGACGACGGTGCGCTCGTATTCGCGGAAGGCGGGATCGACCTCGCACGACAACGAGACGAACACCCCGGGATGGCGCGCGGCGATGATCTCGCGGGCGCTCCGCTCGTGCGCATCGTTGAGAAAAGAAAACAGGAACACGACGGCGATCGCCTGCGCGCCGGCGCCGATCAGCTCGTCGGCCGCGCGCGCGAGCCCCGCTTCGTCGAGCGCAACGAGCACCTCGCCCTTGGCGCCGATGCGCTCGTCGACCTCGCGGCGCAGGCGCCCGGGCGCCAGGAACGTCGGCGTCTCCGGGTCGAGCGCGAGATCGTACATCTGATGGCGCATCTGGCGGCCGATCTCCAGCACGTCGCGGAATCCGCGGGTGGCGATCAGCCCGACGCGCGCGCCCTTGCGCTCCAGCACGGCGTTCGTCGCGACCGTGGTGCCGTGCACGAAGCGGGCAACCTGCGCCGGCGCCAGCCCCCAGTCCGCCTCCATGCGCGCGAGCGCCGCGAGCACCGCGTGGCTCGGATCGGCGCGGGTCGAGGGCATTTTCATGATGCGGGCGGGCGCGCCGCGCCGGCGCACCACCACGTCGGTGAAGGTGCCGCCGATGTCGACGCCGATCGCGAGGCCGCCGTCGCTCATGCGGGGCACCTTGAGGCGGTGTCTGTCCCCGTCATTGCGAGCGGAGCGAAGCAATCCAGGGCAACGCGCACGGCGACTGCGGCTCCTGGATTGCTTCGTCGCCCCTGCGGGGCTCCTCGCAATGACGCGCGCATCACTCCGCGGGGTGGGGGCTCGCGACCGCGCCGGGCGTGGGCGCGTCGAGCGCTTCCGCCAGGCGCGAGCGCCTTGCCTGCTTGCCGCGCCAGTTCGCCAGCCGCTCGAGATACAGGTAGATGACCGGCGTCGTGTAGAGCGTGAGCCATTGTGACACGATCAGGCCGCCGACGATGGCTATGCCGAGCGGCCGGCGCAGCTCCGAGCCCGCGCCCTGGCCGAAGGCGATCGGCATGCTGCCGAACAGCGCGGCGAAGGTCGTCATCATGATCGGACGGAAGCGCAGCAGGCAGGCCTCGTGCACCGCCTCGCGCGCGCTCTTGCCCTCGACCCGCTGCGCCTGCAGCGCGAAATCGATCATCATGATCGCGTTCTTCTTCACGATGCCGATCAGCAGGATCATGCCGACGATCGCGATCACCGACAGGTCGTAGTTGAGCAGCCACAGCATGAGCAGCGCGCCGACGCCGGCCGCCGGCAGGGTGGAGAGGATCGTGATCGGGTGGATGAAACTCTCGTACAGCACGCCGAGCACGATGTAGACGACGAGGATGGCGGCGGCGACGAGCAGCGGCATCGAGGCGAGCGAGGCCTGGAACGCCTGCGCGGTGCCCTGGAACGAGCCGGTGAGCGTCGGCGGCGCGCCGATCCGCAGCGCAGCCGCCTTGATCGCGTCGACCGCCTGGCCGAGCGCGGCACCCGGCGTCAGGTTGAACGACAGGGTGACCGCCGGGAAGACGCCCTGGTGACTGACGGTGAGCGGCTCGACATTCGAGGTGTAATGGGCGACCGCGCTCAACGGCACCTGGGCGCCGTTCGGCGCCGCGACGTAGATCTTCGACAGCGCCGCCGGATCCCCCTGGAACTGCGGCTGCACTTCCAGCACCACCTTGTATTGGTTGGTGGCGGTATAGATGGTCGCGACCTGGCGCTGACCGAAGGCGTCGTTGAGCGTGTTGTCGATCAACGCCGCGGACAGGCCGAGCCGCGACGCGGCGGTGCGGTCGACCACCACGGCGAGGTGCGGCGCGGCGGACTGCTGGTCGGAGGCGACGTCCTGCAGCTCCGGCAGCCTGTTCATCTCGCGTTCGAGGATCGGCGCCCAGTGGGACAATTCGTCGAGGTCGGTGTCGGTCAGCGTGTACTGGTACTGCGTGCGCGCCAGGCGGCCGCCCACCGTGATGTTCTGCGGCACCTGCATGAAGAATTGGGCGCCCTTGACCGACGCCACCGCGCGGCGCAGGCGCTGGACCACCTGGTCCGCCGTGGCGGCGCGCTCGTGAAACGGCTTGAGCTGGAAGAACACGCGGGCGGTGTTCTCGCCCGGATTGTAGGTATAGGCGCCGCCGAGCGAGAACACGTTCTCGACGTCGGGATCGCGCCGCACGATGTCGACGACCTCGCGCGCGACCTGGGCGGTGGAGCGAAACGAGGCATCCTGGCGCGTGTCGACTTCGCCGAACACGAAGCCGGTGTCCTGCTGCGGGAAAAATCCCTTCGGGATCACGACGTAGAGCCAGGCGGTCGCGCCCATCAGGCCGAGCGTGGCGAGCAGGGCCGCGAACTGGTGGCGGAACACGAACTGCAGGCCGCGGTCGTAGGCGCGCAGCATGGCGTCGAACGCGGCCTCAGCGACGCGATGGAAGCGTCCGGTCGGATGCAGCCCCTGCTGCTTGAGCACGCGCGAGCACAGCACCGGGGTGAGCGTGAGCGAGACCAGCGCCGAGGCCAGCACCGCCACCGACACGGTGATCGCGAATTCCCGGAACAGCCGGCCGATGATGCCGCCCATGAAAAACAGCGGGATGAATACCGCGATCAGCGAGAACGTGATCGAGATGATCGTGAACCCGATCTGCCCGGCGCCCTTGAGCGCGGCCTCGAACGGCCGCATGCCCTGCTCGATGTAGCGCACGATGTTCTCGATCATCACGATCGCGTCGTCGACCACGAAGCCGACCGAGATCGTCAGGCCCATGAGCGAGATGTTGTCGAGGCTGTAGCCGCCGACGTACATGAACGCGAAGGTGGCGAGCAGCGACAGCGGCACGGCGACGCTCGGGATCAACGTCGCCCACACCGTGCGCAGGAACAGGAAGATCACCACGATCACCAGGCCGATCGTCAGCAGCATGGTGATCTGCACGTCGTGGACGGCGGCGCGCGTGACCTCGGAGCGATCGGCCACCAGGTCGACGTGGACCGAGGGCGGGATCGACTGGCGCAGCTGCGGCATCAGCGCCTTGACGCGGTCGACGAGGTCGAGCGTGTTGGCGCCGGGCGCCTTGTTGATGGCGATGCCCTCGGCCGGCAGGTTGTTGAACCACGCGCCGATGCGCGTGTTGAGCACGGAATTGACGACTTCGCCGACGTCCTTGAGGCGCACCGGCGCGCCGTTGCGGAAGGCGACGATGACGTCGCGGTATTGCGCCGCGTCCATGAGCTGATCGTTGGTGTCGATGGCGATCACCCGGTGCTCGCCCTCGATCTGCCCGGTCGGCTGGTTGACGGTCGCGTTGGCGATCGCGTTGCGCACGTCCTCGAGGCCGATGCCCTTGGCGGCGAGCGCCCCGGGGTTGACCTGCACGCGCGCCGCATAGGGCTTCTGCCCGAAGATGAAGACCTGCCCCACGCCCTCGACGGTCGAGAGCCGCTCGGCGAGCACGATGTTGGCGTAGTCGTCGACCTTGTAGCCGGGCATCGCGTCGGAATGGACCGCATAGATCAGCACCGGGAAATCGGCCGGGTTGACCTTGCGGTAGGTGGGCGGGGTCGGCAGATCCTTGGGCAACAGCCCGCTCGCCGCGTTGATCGCGGTCAGCACGTCTCCGGCCGCGCCGTCGATGTTGCGCGACAGGGCGAATTGCAGGGTGATGGTCGTCGTGCCGACCCCGCTGAGCGACGTCATCTGGTCGAGGTTGGGGATCGCGGTGAATTGCTGTTCGAGCGGCGTGGCGATCGCCGAGGCCATCTTCTGCGGGCTCGCCCCGGGGTAGTTGGCCGTCACCGCGATCGTCGGGAAATCGACGTTCGGGAGCGGCGCGACCGGCAGCAGTTCGTAGGACACGATGCCGAACACGAACACGCCGGCCATCAGTAGCGCGGTCGCGATCGGGCGGCGGATGAATGGTTCGGAGATGCTCACTTCGGCCCGCCATCGGCGTTGGCGGCGGCCGCGCTCGGCGGCGTCGCATTCACGCGCGCCCCCTCGGTGAGGCGGAACTGGCCGTTGACGACGACGCGCTCGCCAGGCGAGAGCCCCTGCGTCACCGCCGCGATGCCGTCCTGGATCGCCGCCACCTCGATCGTCTTGCGGTGGACCCGGTCGCCGGGCCCGACCACGTAGATGATGTAGCCGTCCGGCCCGTCCTGCACCGCTTGCGCCGGCACCGTCGGCACGCCGCGGCGGGTGTTGAGGACGACGCGCACATTGACGAACTGGCCGGGCCACAGCCGCTCGTTTTCGTTCTCGAACTGCGCCTTGAGGCGGATCGTGCCGGTCAAGGCATCGATCGCATTGTCGATCAGGGTGAGCCGGCCGACCGCGAGTTCGCGGGCGTCGTCGCTGGAATAGGCCTTGACCGCGAGCGGCGCTTTCGTTTGCTGGTCGCGCACGTCCTCGAAGTTCTGCTGCGGCAGGGTGAAACTCACGAACACCGGCCTCACCTGGGTCATCATGACGAGCGGCGTGGCGTCCCCGGCGCGCACCAGGTTGCCGATGTCGACCAGGCGCGCGCCCAGGCGCCCGGAAATCGGCGCGCGGATCTGGGTGTACTCGAGGTTCAGCGCGGCGGTGTCGATCTGCGCCTGATCGCCCTCGATCGCGGCCTTGAGCTGGCCGACCGTCGCCCGCTGCTGGTCGAAGGTCTGCTGGGTCTGAAAGCCGCGCGACAGCAGCTTGCTCGAGCGCTCGAAATCCAGCTGGGCGCTATCGAGCGACGCCGTGTCCTTGTCCTTGGCGGCCTTCGCCTGGGCGAGCGCCGCCCGGTAGGGACGCGGGTCGATCTCGAACAGCATCGCGCCGGCCTCGACCTCCTGGCCCTCGGTGAAATCGACGGCGACGATCGGCCCGTCGAC
>DASZJC010000295.1:0-6944 GCA_035948495.1 Xanthobacteraceae bacterium
CTCTTGATCGTCCCGACCGCGCAGCCGCAAATGCCGGCCGCCTCCTCGTAGGAAAACCCCGAAGCTCCGACGAGGATCAGGGCCTCGCGCTGATCGGCCGGAAGCTTCGCCAACGCGGCGCGAAACTCCCGGAATTCGACCCGCGCCTCCTGCTCCGGCTGGGATTTCAGGCTTTCGGCATAGGTTCCGTCGCCATCCTCGACCTCGCGCCGGCGCTTGCGGTACTCCGAGCGGAAGAGGTTGCGCAGGATCGTGAACAGCCAAGCCGAGAGATTGGTCCCCGGCTCGAACGAGTCGATGTTGACGAGCGCCCGCAGCAGCGTTTCCTGCACGAGATCGTCCGCCCGGTCGACGTTGCCGGACAGCGAGATGGCAAAGGCACGCAGGCTGGGAACTGCGGCGAGAACCGCTTCGCGTATCGACGGATCGAGTTTCATCGAGCGATTTCCCGTTGTCTCGCTCGCTATTTCTCGTTCTGTCTTTCGAGACGATTCAGCAGGTCCACGAAGCGGTCAGGCACCCCTTGGGCGACGACGTCATCGTACATGTCACGCAGCTGCCGTCCGATCTTGCCCCTGATGTCCCCGCCCAGGCTTGGGCCGAATTCCCCGGCGGGTTCTGGCGGCGCAACCGGCGATCGGGACGCAGCAGGCTTACGATCCTTCATTTCCCGTCCTCGCCCCCGCGCCGGCACACGCGCAATGTCCGGCCAAAACGTCCGCGGAGGGCCCCGTGCGCTACCCCCAACGTTGCAGCCGGTTCAATGGTTCCGAATGCGAGGAACTATTTTTGCGGCGCCGCGTTAGGCGAATATACTCTTGGTCGACCTCATCCGGGGAGGGATTTTTCGTGTCCATGTCGCAAGCCGTCGCCCGGCACGTGCCGTATCTTCGTCGCTATGCACGCGCCTTGGCCGGCAGCCAGAGCGCCGGCGACGCCTATGTGGCGGCGACGCTGGAGGCCTTGATCGAGGATCCGGCGGTGCTGAGCGGCGGCACCTCGCTGCGCGTCGCGCTCTACCGGGCCTTCTCGCGCATCTGGACCTCGGTCCCGGTGAATGGCGAAACCGAGCCGGTCGACCCCCGCCAGCGGGTCGAGCAACGGCTGACCCACATTGCGCCGCGCCCGCGGCAAGCCTTCCTGCTGGTCGCAGTCGAAGGCTTTTCCGAACAGGAGGCTGCGCAAATCCTCGGCGTCGACGTGACGGCGCTCAGGGGCCTGGTCGAGGAATCGGGGCGCGAGCTGGCCGCCGAAATCGCCACCGACGTACTCATCATCGAGGACGAGACCTTCATTGCCATGGATCTGGAAGGTCTGATCGAGAGCCTCGGCCATCGGCTTGTCGGCGTCGCGCGCACCCATGCCGAGGCGGTGGCGCTCGCCAAAGTCCGTCAGCCGGGCCTCATTCTTGCCGACATCCAGCTCGCCGACGGAAGCTCGGGGCTCGATGCGGTGAACGAATTGCTGAAGTCCTTCGAAGTGCCGGTGATATTCATCACCGCCTATCCGGAGCGCTATCTGACCGGCGAGCGTCCGGAGCCCGCATTCCTGATCGCCAAGCCGTTCCAGCCGACGACCGTCTCGGCGGTCATCAGCCAGGCGCTGTTCTTCGAGCGCCGGGCCAAGCGCAGCCCGCGCCGCGCGATCGCGTGATCGACTGACGCACGCGCCGTTGCGCGGGAGGTCGCCCGACCATCCGTCGCGCCGACCGGGCAAGATACAAGATAAAGGCGTAGCCGGCGGTGCGCCGACTACGCCTGTGATGGCCGGCCGAGCACGAGGGGGAGGGGAATGGCGGCCGGTCGCTGCGATAACGCCCATGCCGGGGGAATGTTCCACCCCCCCGCCACCGGCGGGGTTGAGCCGACGGGCTCGACCGGGCGAGGCGGCGATGCTGGTGGAACAAGGCATTCGGATGCACAATCGGGTTCCAAGCCCCGTCAATGCGCCCTCCCGGGTGCGGCCTAGACAATCGATGATCTCCACCCTGTTCGCCAGGCTGTTCGGAGGGCCGCGCAAGCTGCGGGAGGCCAACGAGCGCCTGCGTCGGGAGATCGCCGCCCACGAAGCAACCTTGCGGGAGCTGGAGACTGCCCGCCGCGAGCTCGAGCAGCGCGTGGCCCGACGAACCAAGGAACTGAGCCTGATGACCGCGCGCTTCGAAACCGCGTTGCGCGGCGCCCGGGTCCACGTGTCCTCGCAGGATCGGGAGCTGCGCTATACCTGGGTGTACAGCCCGCACGCGGAAGGCGCGGAGGCGCAGTTGCTCGGCCGCACCGACGAGGAGGTGCTCGCGGCCGCCGATCGCGACTCGGTCGTGGCCGTGAAGCGGCGTGTGCTCGCGTCGGGAGTGCCTGAGGACTGCGAGGTCGCATTCGTCTCGCCGCAAGGCCGCACCCTGTTCGCGCTGCACGTCGACCCGATCTTCGGTCCGGACCGAACCGTGGACGGCGTCATGTGTGCGGCGGTGGACATTTCGCAGACCCGATTGCTCGAGAGCGAGCAGCGCCGGCTGACGGAGGAGCTGCGAGCGGCGGTGCAGCATTATGAAACCGCGTTGCGCGGAGCGAACGTAACCGTGTTCACGCAGGACCGCGATCTGACCTACACGTCGATCAGCAATCCGATGTTGGGACGCGAGGTCGATGAAATCATCGGCCGCAGCGACGACGAGATTCTGCCCAAGCCGAATCTTATGGCGGTCGCCCTCAAACGCCGCGTCCTCGCGGACGGAGAGCCGGCAGACGGCGAGGTGAGCATCGGCGAGGCGTCCGATCGCCGCTGGTTCGACCTTCATATCGAGCCGTTGCGCGACGTCACCGGGACGATTGTCGGCCTGATCGGCGCTGCCGTCGACAACACCGCACGCAAGGAAGGCGAAGTCCATCTGCGCCTGCTGATGCGCGAGCTGACGCACCGCTCGAAAAACCTGCTGGCGGTCATCCAGGCGATGGCCCGGCAAACCGCGCGGTATACGGGATCGATCGAGGCTTTCATGGATCAGTTCGGGGCGCGGCTGCAGGCGCTTGCCGCGTCGCATGATCTCCTCGTGCAGGAAAGCTGGCATGGCGCCTCGTTGGACGAACTGGCGAGGGCCCAGCTTGCGCAATACCTCGACGGCGCGGGCGGGCAGGTCGTCATCGAAGGTCCCGGCATCGTGCTCAAGCCGGAGGCCGCCCAGAGCCTCGGGCTCGCCATCTTCGAGCTTCTCGACAACGCGGCGCGCTACGGCGCGCTGTCGGTGCCGCAAGGGCGGGCCTCGTTGCGGTGGCATCGCCGGCCGGTCGCACAAGGCGGCGGGGTCGAGATCGCCTGGGCCGAAGAGGGCGGGCCGAACGTGACCAAGCCCGCACGGCGCGGGTTCGGCAGCCTGGTGATCGAGCGCAACCTCGCCCGCGCGGCCGAGGCCGAGGTCGATCTCGCGTTCCCGCCGGACGGCGTTCGCTGTCGCATGGTCATTCCCGAAGAGCAACTGTCGAGCGGCCGGTGAACGGACGCGAAATCCGGCGTGCCTCGAACTTCCCGGCCTCAGCGCAGCGTCGCCTCGGCAATCCATTCGGTGACGGCGCGCAAGGCGGCGCGGCGGTTGTCTTCGTTGCCGTTCGCCCGCTTGAACACCTCGAGCTGCGCGTCCGCCGACGTGCCGGAGCCGGCAATCGTGCGGCACTGCTCGATTTCGGCGAGGCAGCCGAGGGCACGCGCGTCCCGCTCGATCTCGGCGATCGTCTGTTCGAGCATGCCGGCGACCGAGATGCCGCCGCGGACGCGGTCGACGAAGGTGCCGTCGATGCCGTAGCGCTGGGCGCGCCACTTGTTCTCCATCACCACGGCACGATCCACCGAACCGAGATCCGCGTGCCGCCAGGGATTGCGCACGAGGTGGCGGGCGAGCGTCCGATACAATGCGGCGATCGCGATCGAATCCTCGACCCGCGTGCAGGAGTCGGGCGCGCGCAGCTCGAGCGTCGGCTGCCGCAGCGAGGGCCTGATCGCCCACCAGATGTAGCTTGAATCCTCGATCACCCCGGCGTCCACCAGCGCCGCGACGTAGGCGTCGTACTCCTCCGTCGTGCGCAACAACTCGGGCACGCCGGTGCGCGGCAGCTCGTCATAAGCGGCCAGCCGGTAACCCTTGAGGCCGGTCGGCCGCGCCTGCCAGAACGGCGATGATGTCGCGAGCGCCACGAACAGCGGCAGATAGGGCAGCATGCGCGTCATCACGTCGATGCGATCGTCGGGGTCGGGCAGCTCGACATGCACGTGCAGCCCGCACAGCATGTTGCGTTGGCCGAGCATTTGCAGGTCGTCCATGACGATGTCGTAGCGCGCCACCTGCGTCTGCCGTGCCGCCACCCAGGCGGCGGTCGGATGCGTGCCGGCCGCCATGATGGCCAGGCCGTGATCGGCGGCGATCCGTGCGAGGGTCTGACGCAATTCGCGCAATTCGGCGGCCGCCGTTGCCATGTCGAACTGCGGAGCGGTGCGCGCTTCGATCTGTGACTGGAGGAATTCGCTGGTGACCCGTCCCTCGGTGGCCGCCTTGGCCTCGGCCAGGAAGGCAGCCGGCATGGCCCGCGCCGGAGACTTTGTCTGCGCGTCGACCAGGAAATACTCCTCCTCGATGCCGAACCTGTAGGCTTCGGCCATGATTAGCGTCCGGTTCTGCAAGCCCAACGAAACGCGGGCGACTGCGCGAGGTTCCTCTGCAAGATATCGGCGGCAGATACGAGCGGGCGCCCGCCCGGTCGTCAAGGTGATTGGCGGGAGAGCGGCTGCGCCGCCGTGGAAGACGCAGCGGCCGCAGCCGCGCGCGGCGTGCCGGCGTTCGACTCTTGCGGCGTGCCGAGCGCGCGCGGGCTCGACACGAACAGGATCGAGCGCGCGGATCGCTCCAGGATTGCCGCCGCCACGTCGCCGAAAAACAAGGTTTCGCCGGGACGCCGGTTCACTCCCATCACGATCAACGTGTGGCGGCTTGCACCCGCCTGCCGCAGAATCGCATCGACCACCGCTGCCTTCGTCTTGACGGCGGTGCGCATGGCGATGCCATAGCGATCCGCCATGTCGACGGCCTCCCTGAGGATTGCCTCGGCCCGCTGGCGCGACGCACCTGCGTCGCGCAGCCGGCGCGCCCGGCCGGACGATTGGTCGGCCGATACATAAAGCGCCGTAATGGACGCCGCGCTCGCGCGGGCGAGGGCGATGCCGACTTCGGTTGCCTGCAGCGACACCTCGGTGCCGGTGATCGGGACGAGAACGTCGAGTCGGGCGCTCATCGGGTCTTCCAAATGGGCACCCCGCGCGACCGCGATCGCAAGCGGACCTTCGAACTGCGCTGCAATGCGGTTGATGCGATCATCGAACGTGCCGTTGCTGGCCACGCGCTCGACACCGATGGCGAGAAGGTCGTACCCCTTGGCCGCCTGGTTGGCGATGGCTTCCTCGGTCGCGGCGTCGGGTTTCGGTCGGATCACGTCGATCCTTGCAGTCGCGCCGCCATCCTCCGCGCCGACGGCCTTTGCCGCCGCGGCGGCCGCCTGCATCACCTGCGCGCGGCCCTCGGGGCCGGTCTCGCCTTCCGCCTCATCCGCTGCGCGCAGGTCGACGAGGGTCGTGGGCATTCCGTTTGATCCGGCGATGAGGCCGGCAAGACGCGACGCGAACGTGCCGTTCGCGCTGTCGTCGGCAGCGATCAGGAGCCGTTCCATGTTGGCGACGAATCCGCGCGCCTCGAACTCCTCTCGCTCCAGGCGCTTTTTTTCCTCGCCGCCGAGCGGCAGCCGAGCCAGCGCCCAACGCAAGGTCGGGGGCATCGCCGTCGTCGTGACCACGGCCATGGCGACAATCACCGTGTAGAGGGTTTGGCTCAGCACCCCCATCGAGAGGCCGATGGTCGCGATGATGACCTCGGTCGATCCGCGGGCGTTCATCGCGCAGCCGAGCGCCAGCGATTCGCGAAAACTGAGGCCGCCGAGCCGGCCGCCGATGAAAGCGCCGGCGAATTTTCCTACGCTCGCGATGGCAACGACTGCGAGCATCAGCCAGACCAGCGATAGATTCTTGAACACGGAGAGGTCGGTGCCGACGCCGGCCAGGCCGAAGAACACCGGTGCAAACAGAGCCGTGATCAAGCCGCGAAGCTGCGCATCGATGTGGCGCGTCAGGATCGGAGATTCGCCCACGAGAATGCCCGCCACGAAGGCGCCGAGCACGGTGTGGACGCCGATGAGGTGGGTGGTGAGTCCCATTGCGCCCATGATCACCAGGATGGTCGTGATCACCGGTACCTCGCTGACGAAGCTGTCGTTCGTCCAGCGGATCAGCGTGAACACGATGCGCCGGCCGATCGTCAGGCTGACGACGAGAAACAGCGCGGTACCGAGCACGCTGCGCGCAAGCGTGGCGAGGTCGACCGTGCCACGGGAGGCAAGGCCGAACGTCACCGCAATGATGATCCATCCGATCGAGTCGTCGACGATCGCCGACGCCACGATGACCTGGCCGACGTTGCGGCGAATGAAGTTCATTTCGCGCACGATCAGAGCCACGATCTTGACCGACGAGATCGACAGCGCGGTGCCGAGGAAGAGCGAGGCGATCAGCCGCTGATCGGGATGCGGCAGCATGCCGTCCGGCAGCAGCTCGCCGAGCGCAAATCCGCAGGCAAAGGGCACGGCGATGCCGGCGATCGAGACGCTCGTCGCGGCGGCGCCGACTTTCTTGACCAGGCGAAGGTCGGTCTCCATTCCGGTGAGCAGCAGCAGCATGAGAATGCCGAGCTGGGAGACCGCATCGATCATGCTCTTCTGTTCGCCCTCGGGCGGGAAGATTGCGCGCTGCGCGTCCGGCCAGATCGCGCCGAAGATCGAGGGGCCGAGAACGATGCCGGCTATGAGTTGGCCGATGACCGCGGGCTGTCCGATGCGCTGCATGGCCTCGCCGAG
>DASZJC010000296.1:0-8134 GCA_035948495.1 Xanthobacteraceae bacterium
CGCACGTGCGGCTTGCCGGCCGCGAGCGGCGACTCGATGATGAAATAGCTGCGCGCCCCGACCACCGCCTGCTTGAACGGCGCCGCCAGCATGCCCGATTGAATGAGGTCGTTGACCAGCGGCTGGCGGCCGAGCGCCACGCCTTGGCCGGCGATCGCCGCCTGGATCATCTGCTCGTATTGGGAAAAGTGCAGCGCGCCGGCGGACTTGAGATCGCCGATGCCGAGCGAGGTCAGCCACGTTCCCCAATCCATGAACATGCGGTGCGCGCCGGGATAATCGAAGTGCAGCAGGACGTGATGCTCGAGATCCTGCGGCCGCTTGAGCGGCCGCGAGCGGTTGCGCAGGAGCGCCGGCGCGCACACCGGGACCATCTCCTCGCCGAACAGGCGCACCGCGCCCTCCGGCGCGGACTCGGGGCGGCAGTAGCGGATGGCGAGGTCGATCAGGCTGCGCTCCAGGTTGAGCGTCTCGGTGGTGGCCGAGATGCGCACGTCGATGTCGGGATGGAGACCGGTGAAGCGCTGCAGCCGCGGGATGAGCCACAGCGACGCGAACCCGGTGGTGGTGGTGATGGAGAGCTGGCGCGTCCGGGTCGCCGCCCGCAGCTGGTCGGTCGCCGCCTGCAGCCGCTCGAGCACGTCGGCCGAGATGCGGTGGAGCGCCTGGCCGTTCTCGGTGAGCGCCAGGGATCGCGGCCGCCGCTCGAACAGCCGAATCCCGAGATGGTCCTCGAGCGCCTTGATTTGCCGGCTCACCGCCGACTGGGTGATGAACAGCTCCTCCGCCGCCTTGGTGAAGCTGAGCGTCCGGGCGGCCGCCTCGAAGCCCTGAAAGAAGGCGAGCGGGGGCAGGTTATAGCGTTTTGGCATTCCTATGGCTCATGTGTCGCGTGAGGAGCGATCGTTTGCGCACCGGCGTCAAGCGCTGCATTTTGCGGGCAAGCCGAAGTACCGAGGCCGGTGCCGTATCAAATCGCATGCGCCGACCTCATGCAAGTGGAGAGCCGCATGACCCCGCGCCCGAACCAAATCCCGCGCCAGCTGCGCGCCCGCGAGGTGCTCGACATTCGCGACGGCCAGGGTCTCGCCGTGCGCTGCCTCGCCGGTGCGCTCTGGATCACCCAGGACGGCGACACCGACGACATCGTGCTCAAGGCCGGCCAGTGTTTCGTGCTCGACCGGCCCGGGCTCGCCCTGGTGAGCGCGCCGGTCGCGCCCGCGACCGTCGTCATCGAGGCGGCCGCGCGTGATGCACCGTGCCTTGGGCCGAAAGTTCCGGCGACCGACCGGCTCCGGCTCGCGGCGTGAGCGGCGTCTTGCGCCTGTCCGCTGGCGCGCGGGTGACGGTTCGTCCTGCTTGCCCGTGGGACATCGGCCGTGTGCGGGATTATGTTCGCGGCCTCTCGCCGTCCTCGCGCTATGACCGCTTTCTTGGCCCGGTAAACGAGCTGTCGCCGGCGGAACTCGAGCGCATCGCCCATAACGACGACCGCCGAGGGACCTTGGTCGCCGAGATCAAGCTTGCCGGCGCCCGCACGATGATCGGCCAAGCACGGAACAGCTGCGAATTGAGCTGCAGCGATGACAGGTCGGCTTTGGGATCAAACGCGCGCTCGGGATCGAGGCAGGCGGGCGGCTCGGCGGCCTGCGCGCTCCCGATGGCCCCTAGCACCGCGGCGACGCCCAGCACCGAGGACGAAAGCAAGCCCGTCAATCTGCTCATCGTCGGCCCGTGCCCCCGCCATGGCACCGCTGCCGCAACAAGGTGCAGGCGCGGTTATGCGACCGCGGTGCGACTTGCATGCCTTCCCATGACGTGCGCGGTTAGGGCTGCTTGACCGCAATAAAGGACACGACGACGCCGGCCGGCGCCCCGTTGTGCGGCTTGGCGCGGATGACGGTGCCGACCAGCGCGGGGACTTGATCGACGCCGTTCGGCCATTCGTGGGCCAGGAAAGCATAATAGTCGTATTCCCAGCCCTCGGTCGGAGTCCCGGTACGGCCAATACCGGCCATCGCGACCGTCAGCAGTGCGTCGCCGGCCGGCTCGATCGTTCCCTGCAGGTCAAGCACAAAGCCGCCACCCATGTCGAGGTTTCCCCTCACGGCCGTGCTCGAGGGCGTTTCCAACGTGTAGACGCCCTCACCGAAGACCAGTGCGAGGGCCTTGTTGGGATCATTGCCGACGAGATCGGTCGAGTTGACGTAGCTTCGGTATGTCCACTTGCCGGCGAGCATGGCGGTCTTTCCGTGTTGATAGTTCCGACCTGAAGCGATCGCACGCCGGCGACGGCGGCCTTATTTTTTGAAGCATGATCTTTTCAGACCAACGGCCGGACATCCCCCGGATCGTACCCTAGACTAGCGAATCTCGGCGCTGCCGATCTCCATGCTGGCGCCCTTGCCCGCGCCGTTCGCCGGAACGAGATAGACGTTGAGCTTCACGGGTCCGCCGCTCGCCAGGTCATTGGGCAGCGGCAGTCCGAAGCGCTTCGCTTGATCGGGATTTGCTGCGCGGAACTGCGTGTAGGGCGTGATGGCGAAGCGCCCTATCTCCTGGTCGGTGCCGTTGCGTTCAGCCTTGACGACCGCTTGCACCGGTCCGTCCTGCGCCGGCTGAAAGCCCGTGACCTTGATGATGACACGGGCCGATTGGGCCGGGCTGGCCCGCACGCCGGCGGGGCGGGTGGCGGTGATCGTCGCCGGTCGATCGGTCGTCGCAATCAATTGATCAGGCTCCGCCGCAAGGGCCGCGGAAAGCGACAGTGCGAATGCCGCTCCACACAGCGCCGCCAGCATGCGCAAGCAGGCATGCGTCAAAACTGGTGCCAAGGCTTTTGTCCTCGACGATGCGCCCGCCCGTGTTGCCGATATGGTGTCACACCGACACGAACGCAACTTCGATCTGGGTTGGCGCGGCGGTTCCCAAACGCGCCGAGGGCTGGTTAGCCACCGGCAGGATCTGAACCTTGATGCGCGCAGGCGGGTTCGCCGAGCTGCCGTGAACGCGCTGAATCGCGCGGGTCAAATCCACGACAAAGGAAGGCTTGGCGTGCTTGCCGCCGTGGCTGCCGTGCTCGAAGGCCCCGAACGTCCCGACATAGTGCGGATCGGTCACCGGAGTCGCCGGGGTGAGGTTGTCGCAGTCGATGAAAACCCGGTACATCGTGCCCTGTGGGTCGCTGACGGTCACGTCGCGGATGAACGCAAGCGCACGCGGGCCCGAAGCGGCCCGCTCGCGCGCCTGGGAGAAAGCGAGCAGTTCTGTCCCGGAACTGGCCGGCCTCCGCCGGGCGACCGCAGTCAAAAGCGTCGCGTCAACCGCGACGGGAATCTCGAGGTACTTGCTGGCGGTCGCGCTCGCCTGCGCGGCATTCTGCGCCACGAACGTTTTCACGCCGGCGGTGCCCTGCGGCTTGGACGCCGCAAACAGCGTCCTCACCTTGTCGCCCATCGCCATGACGGCGGGCGGCGAGGCGGGCGCCGGGGCCGGCAGACCGTAGGTGTAGCCCAAGTTTTCCGGGACGAAGAGGTCGGAGACCTTGGGTGAGTAGGGCGTTCCGTCCGGATTGTAGAAATTGTTGGTGAACGGCATGTCGGTCCACAGTGAATCGGTCGAGTTCTGATTATGCAGGTTCCATAGCGCCCAGATGCGATCGATATTGCAGTGGTGCATGAAGAAGACGGGATCGCGCGATGACGTCGCGGTCGGCATCCAGCCGCCGATGTTGTTGTGGACGTTGTTGTGCGGCGTTTCCTCTAGGACTCCCTGCGTCCCGGAATCCTGGTTGATGATCCAGGACGGGTCGAGCGAGTCCTGGCCGTCGGGCCGGCTGGTTCCGAACTCCTCGTAGGTCGTGGAATTGAGGATGGATTGGAGCACGTCCGGACCGACGATTTCCGGCGGCATCGGAGTTCCCGCCGGCCAGGTTCGCTCGAAGCCGGCATCGGAAACGTAGAGCGCATTCGGCTTGCCGTCCGGGGTCGTTGGGCTGACGAAAACGTCGGGGATGGTCGGATCGTTGGTCCAATCCCAGTAAGGCATCGCAAAGTCATTGTTTGACGTGAGCGAGCGGACGAGGCGCTCGCACATGACAGTGTAGGCCCGGTGCCAGGGAAGGAAATACCAATTGCCGTGCGGACAGAAGTGATAGGTATTCGGGTCCAAGCCGTGCACCTGGGCAAGACTGACCCAGCTCAACTGGTCGCTGTCCGCCTTTTGCTTCATCTGCGCGACCGCGTCGCGGTAGCTCGCTACGATCGGGTCGTTCCACGCGAGACCGGCGAGCGAGCGCCGTTCCGGGGTCTGTGGCGCCTGCGCGAGCGCGACGATGCCCGGCATTTCTGCGGCGATGACTCCCGCACCGATGACGCAACCTTGCAGCAGCACGTGCCGGCGTGAGATGCTCATGGCGTTACTCCCTGGTATGTCGTTCGGCGATTCAATTCACGCGATGCGAAATCAATAGTGCACCGAAAGATAAGCTAGCCTGACGCTGCTTCGATTTCAACCTGAAAGCGATATAGGAGAATTGCGTCGCTTTGACGACCGGCGGCCGGGCAAATGTGAACGGGCACGTGAAGCCGCTGCGCGCGGATCGACCGAACCTGGCTGTCACTCCGCCGCCGCGACTGCCGTCTTCTCGACGTGCTCCTTCACCAGCACCGCCACCGCGACGTAGTCGAGCTTGCCGGAGCCGAGCACCGGGACCTTCTCGACCACCAGGACTTCCGACGGCACCATCAGGTCGGACGCGCCGTGCGCCTTGGCGTAGGCCTGGAAGTCCGCGCGGGTGGCGTCCTTCCTCTGCGTCAGCAGCACCAGGCGCTCGCCCTTGCGCGCGTCGGGCACGGCGGCGACGGCGGAGGGCGCGTCCGGCCACAGCCCGGCGGCGAGCGTCTCGACCGCGGCAAGCGAGATCATCTCGCCGCCGATCTTGGCGAAGCGCTTGGCGCGCCCCTTGATGGTGACGAAGCCCTGCGGGTCGATGGCGACGATGTCGCCGGTGTCGTGCCAGCCCTCGGGCGGCGACTCGATCGCGCCCGGATTGTCGGCCTTGAGATAGCCGAGCATCACGTTCGGCCCCTTGACGAACAGTCGGCCGCCGTCCTCGACACCCGGCACCGGGTCGAGCCGCGTGGTCATGCCCGGCATCACGCGTCCGACAGTGCCGAAGCGGTTGAACATCGGCGTGTTGATCGCGAGCACCGGCGCGGTCTCGGTGACGCCGTAGCCTTCGAGGATGCGCAGCCCGAACTTCTCCGCGTAGGTGCGCCGCGTCGCCTCCTTCACCGGCTCGGCGCCGGCGAGCACGTAGCGCAGCGAGCGGAAATCGTAGGGGTGCGCCGCGCGCGCGTAGCCGGCGAGGAACGTGTCGGTGCCGAACAGGATCGTGGCGTTGATGTTATAGATCAGCTCGGGGACGGTGCGGTAATGAAGCGGCGAAGGATACAAATAAACGTGCACGCCGGACACCAGCGGCAGGATGAACCCGACGGTGAGCCCGAACGAATGGAACACCGGCAGCACGTTGAACACCTTGTCGGTGCGGCCGAAATCGATGCGGGCGGCCGCCTGCGCGGCGTTGGCGAGCATGTTGCGGTGGGACAGCACCACGCCCTTGGGCGTGCCCTCCGATCCCGACGTGAACAGGATCGCGGCCGGGTCGTCGGCCTTGCGCGCGACGAGCGGCTTCCGGGCGGCCAGCAGGCCGCGCAGCTTGTCGAGAAAACTCACCTCGGCGCGCACGTCCTCCAGATAGACGATCTCCGCCCGCGCTTCGAGATTGGCGACGAGCGCGCCGAGCTTGCCCTTTTCGATGAAGGCGCGCGAGGTGACGATGGTCACGACCTCGGCGGCGCGGCACGCGGCCAGGATGTTGGTCGCACCGGCCGTGAAGTTGATCATCGCCGGCACGCGTCCGGCTGACATCAGGCCGAGGATCGCCACCGCCGCGCCGTTGGCGTTGGGCAGCATCACGCCGATCGCCTTGCCGTCGGCGGCGTGCGGCATGAGCTTGCGGCCGAGCACGGCGGCGCCGATCAGCAGGCTCTTGTAGGAGAGCGCGCCGGTGACCGGATCCTCGACCGCGGTGCGGTGCGGCCCGTGCACCGTCGCCGCCTCGATCAGCGCTTGCACCACGGTGCGGTCGGTCGAGGTGGTGCGGAACACGAGATCGGACATGACCTCGTAGAGCGCGGCGCCGGCGGCCTGGCGGCGATGGCGTCCGACGAGCTTCTCATCGACCGTCAGCTTGACCGGCTCGAGGATGGTGACGACGACCTTGGGGAACCAGCGCCGGCGCACCTGCGTGCGCGCCAGCCGGCTGAACGGGGTCGCCTCCAGCCCGTCGATGCGCACCGGCACCACCTGCGCGCCGGTCTTGTCGGCAATCAGCCCGGCGCCGTCGTAGACTTTCATCAGGCTGCCGGTGACGGTGATGCGTCCCTCCGGGAAAATGACCAGAGTGTCGCCCGCCTTGACCGCGTTGATGAGCGTGCGCGTCGCCATCGGCTTCGTCGGGTCGAGCGGCATGGCGCGGGTGAGCCGCAGGAACGGCTTCACCCACCAGCGCTGCGCGATGCCGTGATCGATGGCAAACACCGGGTCGCGCTCGAGCAGCGAGATGGCGAGCGCCGCGTCGAGGAAGCTCACGTGGTTGAGCGCGATGATCGGATTCGGGCCGGCGTTCTTGAGATTGTCGAGGCCGCGCACTTCCAGCCGGTAGATGGCGCGGAACAGGATCGACAGAAAGTCGCGCAATGCGCTCGTCGGCATGGTGCGGCCGATGGCGATGGCGACGAGCAGGCAAGCTGCGCCGATCAGCAAGAACAGCGCCGGCGCGCCGACGCCGAACGCCTGGAGCGCGCCGACGACTAGCGCGCCGACCACCATAAAGGCGGCGTTGAGCACATTCACGGCGGCGACCACGCGGGCGCGGCGGTCAACCCCCGCCCAGGCCTGCACCGCGGTGAACGTCGGCACGATGAACAGCCCGCCGCCGATCGCCAGTCCGGCGAGATCGACGGCGACGTGCAGCGCTTTTGCCGACGTGAACATGGTCCAGACGGTGAGCGCGTGCGCCGGGGTTGCCGCATAGGTCGTCGCCCCAAGGTCGATCGCGAACAGACCAAGCAACACCCCACCGATGAGGGTCGGAAGCAGGATGATCCGGCCGTGCGCCAGCCACGAGGCGAGCCCGGAGCCGATCGCGACCGCGACCGAGAACACCGCCAGATAAGCGTTGATCACATCCTCATCGCCGCCGAGTACGTTCTTGACCAGCGACTGCAGCAGCAGCATCACGACGAAACCGACCAGCCAGAACCAGCTCGCCACCACGCCGCCCCACCACAGCCGCGGGTCGGCGCGCAATTGCCCAAGCAGCGAAAACGTCGAGCGCAGGATGTTCCGGTCAATGGCGAGCGTCGGCGCCGCCTGGCCCGTGCGCGGGATCAGAAGGCTTGCGCCCCAGCACAAGAACGCGACTACGACGATGAGTGCGCCGAAAGCGGCCGGATCGCCGCCCCCTTTAGCGGCTCTGATGCCGACGATGGTGCCGAACAGGATCGCCAGGAACGTCGCGCCTTCGACCAGCGCGTTGCCGGCGGGTAGTTCCTCGCGCTTGAGATGGTCGGGCAGGATGCCGTATTTGATCGGGCCGAACAAAGCGCCGATCAAGCCGAACAGGCCGAGCGCGCAGAACATCAGCACAAGCGAGTGGGTGGCAAACCCCGCGACTGCCAGTCCGGCGACCGCGATCTCGGCAAGCTTGAGTCGGCGCGCAACGATCGCCTTGTCGAACCGGTCGGCGAGCTGGCCGCCCAGCCCGGAAAAGAAGAAGTACGGGCCGATGAAGACCGCTCCGGCGAGCTGGAGCAGCTCGCCCGAATGTTTGTCGCCGAGCTTGAACAGGATGAGAATCGAAAGCGCGCTTTTGAGGAAATTGTCGTTGAACGCCGAAAAGAACTGGCACCAGAACAGCGGCGCGAAGCGCCGAGTGGTCATGAGGTGGGCGGCCATGGCGTCGATTCCGGTGCGCGCGGTATCTCCACGCGCTGTCTATACTAACGCACCCGAACGATGAGCTTCCAGGCCGTCGCTCGCCGCACGCGTGAACGCCGACGCGCAA
>DASZJC010000297.1:0-1572 GCA_035948495.1 Xanthobacteraceae bacterium
GCGCGAGCCGGCGCGGTTCCCTGCGATGGGGAAGGGAGTGAACGTGCCGATGTCCCGCGGGAGCTTCGCGGAACGTGCAAGACTGTCCTGGTTCGCGGCGCGCTGCGGGCTGCGCGCCCTGTTTGGCCGGATCAACGCGCATCCGTTGCTGCGCTGGCGCTTCTCGCCCGCCGCCACCGACCGCCTGCTGATGGCCCCGAAGGACCTGCGCACCGGCGATCCGACGCTGGCGAGCGAAATCTATTCCGGCCGCTTCGCCTTCGCCGGCAAGGTCGTGATCTGCGACGGGCGCTCGCCGTTCGAGATGGAGCCGCCGTCCGAGGAATGGGCCGAGAGTCTGTTCGGGTTCGGCTGGCTGCGGCACCTGCGGGCGGCCGAGTCGAGCATCACCCGCGCCAACGCGCGCGCGCTGGTCGGCGAATGGATCACCTTGCAGGCCCTGTGGGACGCGACCGCCTGGCGGCCCGATGTGGTGGCGCGGCGCATCATCTCCTGGCTCAGCCAGGCGCCGCTGGTGCTGCACGAGGTCGACACCAAGTTCTACCGGCGCTTCCTGCGCAATCTCACCCGGCAGGTGCGCTATTTGCGCGGCACCCTGGGCAGCGCGCGCGACGGGCTGCCGCGGCTGCAGGGCCTCATCGCGCTCACCTACGCGGCGCTGTGCATGAAGGGCCAGATGCGCACGGCGAAGAGGGCGACCCGGCGCCTGATGCACGAGCTGGAACGGCAGGTCCTGCCCGACGGCGGCCATATCAGCCGAAACCCGGGAGTCCTCATCGAGCTGTTGCTCGATCTGTTGCCGCTGCGCCAGGCCTATGCCTCCAACAACATCCCGCCGCCGCCGGCGCTGCTCAACGCCATCGATCGGATGATGCCGATGCTGCGCTTCTTCCGCCACGGCGACGGCAATTTCGCGCTGTTCAACGGCATGGGCCCGACCTCGGCCGATCTTTTGGCCGTCGTGCTCTATTACGACGACGCGCGCGGCACGCCGGTCGCCAATGCGCCGCACAGCGGCTATCAGCGCCTGCGGGCCGAGACCACGGTGGTGCTCGCCGACACCGGCCCGCCGCCGCCGATCGGGGTGAGCCACGAGGCCCATGCCGGTTGCCTGTCGTTCGAGCTGTCGTCGAAGCAGCACCGCATCGTCGTCAATTGCGGCATGCCGGCCGCCAACCGCGCCAGCTGGCGCCACGTCGCGCGCGGCACCGCCGCCCATTCGACGGTCACCGTCAACGAGGCCGCCTCGTGCCGGTTCCCGACCGCCGGCTGGCTGCGGCGCCTGATCGGGACGCCGATCATCGCCGGGCCCACCGAAGTGCCGGTCGCGCGCGAAGACCGCGCGGAGGGCGTCGTGCTGCGCGCCTCGCACGACGGCTATGCCGACACGTTCGGCATCCTGCATCAGCGCACGTGGCGGCTCGCTCCGGACGGCCGCTGCCTCGACGGCGAGGACGTGTTCGCGCCGGCGGCGGGCGAGACCCTGCCGGGCGGCGGCCGCGACGAGTTCGCGGTGCGCTTCCACCTGCATCCCGCCGTCAAGGCGAGCCGGCTGACCGACGGCCATGGCGC
>DASZJC010000298.1:0-4260 GCA_035948495.1 Xanthobacteraceae bacterium
CGAAATCACATCGGCTTGTAGAGGATGACGGAGCCGTCGGGGGCGACGAGGCTCGACTGCACCAGGCGGCCCTTCTGGTCGTACCAGATGTCCTGCGGGAACTTGCCGGTGATGACGTAGTGGCGCGCCTTGACGGTGCGCCCGTCGATCGTCAGGTCCTCGGGCCCCTGGTCGGCCACCGTGATCGGCACGACCTCGCCGTCCTTCGGGTCGAGGACCTCCGAGCGCTTCACCACCTCGGGATTCCACAGGGTCGCCGGGATGATGTTCTTGTCCACCGTGCTGGTCTTGCCGTCGGCGTCGACCTCCAGGCCGGTCGGCTTGAGCGCGGCGCTGACCTTGTGGTGCGTGCCGTTGTCGTCGCTCTCGGCATTGAGCGCGACCAGGCGGCCGCCGACCCAGCGCTCGCTCGTCGTGTATTGCAGGTGGTAGGCGGTGACGAACAGAACCTTGACGGCGAGTTCCGTCGCCATGTTCACCGAGGTCTCGCGCGGGCCGCGCGTGATTTCGATGGTATGGGTGCCGATCTGATCGCCGTTGCGCATGATCGCGAACCGGATCGATTCCGTCGACGCGCCCGGCGCGGCGTTGGCCCCGAACGCCAGCGCGGCGAGGATTCCGGCCGCCAATTTCGCTGCTCCGGCGAGGCGAAGATTCATCAATTGCATGGCGCTTGACCGTATATCGACAAGATGCGCGTTTTGTGGGAGGGAAATTTGGCCTACTTTGGGCAGCGCGGAAACCCCATCCGCGCTGCACGCATCAGAGGGTGCGGCAAGGGTTGTGCGAACTTCGGAATCGGGACATGAAGAGGGCCGTGCGAATATCATGCCTGTCCGAGGGTTACAAGCTTCGCCAAGCCGGCTGCGCATAGCAATTTTGACCGATTCGCGAGCGATATTCCGGCGTCATGCGCTCCCCCCTCGCCTGCGGCGAAACGACCGCGACCGGCGGCCGATGACCGCATGGTGACAGCGCCGATCGTTCGCGTCGTCGCCCTGTGCGCGCGGCGTCCGTGGTGGATTGTCGCGCTCGTGCTCGCATTGGCGACCGGCTCGGCCGTCTACGCCAAGCGGCATTTCGCGATCAAGACCGACGTCAACGAGCTGATATCGCACGACGTGCCGTGGGCGAAGAACGCGCTCGAGTACATGAAGCATTTCCCCCAATGGGGGATCATCGCGGTGGTCGATGCGCCGACCCCGGAGGCAACCGAACAGGCGGCCGCGAAGCTGGCGGACGCGCTCAAGCAGCGGCCCGGGCAATTCCGCGCGGTGAGCCAGCCCGGCGGCGGCGACTTCTTCGCCCGCAACGGCCTGTTGTTCCTGCCGACCGCCGAGGTGGCGCAGGCAACCGACGGGATCACCAAGTCCGACCCGCTGCTCGGCACGCTCGCCTCCGATCCGAGCCTGCGCGGCGTGCTCGATGCGCTGTGGCTCGCGCTCAGCGGCGTCCAGCGCGGCGAACTCAAGCTCGACGCCATGGCCCGCGTGCTCAACACCGGAGCCGATACCGCGGACGACGTCTTGGCGGGCCGCCCGGCGAGCTTTTCCTGGCGGGTGCTGGCGACCGGCAAGCCGCCCGGGCCGAACGAGGCGCGCCGGTTCCTTCTGGTCGCCCCCGTGCTCGACTTCAGCGCGCTGCAGCCGGGGCACGCGTCGACCGAGGCGATCGCGCGGATCGCGTCCGACCTCAAGCTCGACCGCGACTATCAGGCGCGGGTGCGGCTGACCGGCCGCATCCCGATGGAGGACGACGAGTTCGGCACCATCAAGCATAACGCGGCGCTCAACGCGACCCTGACCTTGCTGGTGGTGCTCATCATCCTGTGGCTCGCCCTGCACTCGTTCCGCATCATCCTGGCGGTGGCGGTCAGCCTGTTCGCCGGGCTCGCCATCTCCGCCGCCGCCGGCCTCGCCGTGGTCGGCGCCTTCAACGTCATCTCGGTGGCGTTCTTCGTGCTGTTCGTCGGCCTCGGCGTCGACTTCGGCATCCAGTTCAGCGTGCGCTACCGCGCCGAGCGCCACGATGACCCCGACCTGCGCGCCGCGCTGCGCAGCGCCGCGCTCAAGGCCGGCGGCCCGCTGGCGCTCGCGGCGATCGCGACGGCGGTGGGCTTCGCATCGTTCCTGCCGACCGCCTACCGCGGCCTCTCCGAACTCGGGCAGATCGCCGGCATGGGAATGCTGATCGCGTTTGCCACCAGCATCACCCTGCTGCCCGCGCTGCTGGCGATTCTCAACCCGCCCGCCGAGCCGCATCCGATGGGATTTGCCGCGCTCGCGCCGGTCGACCGGTTCCTCGAGCGGCACCGGATCGCGGTCGTCGCCGCCACCGTCGCGGTCGTGCTGCTCGGCTCGCCGCTGCTGTTGTTCCTGCCGTTCGATTTCAACCCGCTGCATCTGCGCAGCGCCAAGGTCGAGTCGGTCGCGACCTATCTCGAGCTCGCCAAGGACCCGCGCGCCGGCGCCAGCGCGATCGACATCCTGGAGCCGAACCTCGCCGTCGCCGACGCGATTTCGCAGCGCCTCGCCGCCCTGCCGCAGGTCGCCCAGGCGACCACGCTCAGCAGTCTCGTGCCCGCCGACCAGGACGAGAAAATGAAGCTGATCGCCGCGACCTCCGAGGCGATCGACGCCTCCCTCAATCCGGAGAAGGTCGAGCCGCCGCCGAGCGACGCGGAGACGGTCGAGTCGCTCACTACGACCGCCGCGCAGCTCCTCAAGATCGCCGGCGACAAAAGCGGGCCCGGCGCCGACGCCGCGCGCCGGCTCGGCGGCCTGCTCTCGCGGCTCGGCCAGGGCGACGCGGCGATGCGCGCGGGTTTCGCGGCGGCCCTGGTCCAGCCGCTCAAATATTCGCTCGATCAGCTGCGCAACGAGCTCAAGCCGGAGCCCGTCTCGGTCGCCACCGTTCCGCGCGACCTCGCCGACGAATGGATGACCCCGGACGGCCGCGCCCGCATCCAGGTGCTGCCGAAGGGCGACCCCAACAACACCGAGACGCTGCGCGGCTTCGTCACCACCGTGAGCGCGGTCGAGCCGAACGCCACCGGATCGGCGGTGCTGCTGTACGAGGCGGGCAACACGGTGGTGCACGCCTTCATCCAATCCGGCATCTTCGCGCTCTCCGCCATCGCGCTGCTGCTGTTCATCACGTTGCGCCGGATCGGCGACGTGCTGCTCACGCTGGTGCCCCTCCTGGTCGCGGGCGTGGTGACGCTCGAGCTGTGCGTCGTCCTCGACCTGCCGCTCAACTTCGCCAACATCATCGCCCTGCCGCTCTTGCTCGGCGTCGGCGTCGCGTTCAAGGTCTATTACATCATGGCGTGGCGGACGGGAAAAACCGCGCTGTTACAGTCGAGCCTCACCCGCGCGGTGGTGTTCAGCGCCATGACCACGGCGACCGCGTTCGGCAGCCTGTGGCTCTCGAGCCACCCCGGCACGTCGAGCATGGGCAAGCTGATGGCGCTCGCGCTGCTGTGCACCATGGCGGCGGCGGTGCTGTTCCAGCCGGCGCTGATGGGCCCGCCGCGTGAGGCGCAGGTGCCGACCACGGAGCCCGAAACCAGCCATGAGCACGCAGCCGCATCTGGAGGATGACGCCGGGCTTGCCGGGCGCGTCGCCATCGTCACCGGCGGCGGCGCCGCGGGCGAAGGCATCGGCAACGGCCGCGCGGCCGCGATCCTCTTGGCGCGCGCCGGCACCAAGGTGCTCGTGGTCGACCGCGACCTGGCGCTGGCCGAGCGTACCGTCGCCATGATCGCGGCGGAGGGCGGCACCGCCGCCGCGCACGCGGCGGATCTCACCGACGAGGCGCAGGCGAAGGGCGCGGTCGACGCCGCGCTCGACCGCTACGGCCGCCTCGACTTCCTCGACAACAACGTCGGCATCGGCAGCCGCGGCAGCGTGGTCGACGAGCCGCCGGAAGCCTGGCGGCGGCTGATGCAGGTCAACGTCGAGACCATGTTCCTGATGTCGAAGCACGCCATTCCGGCCATGGTGCGCACCGCCGGGCGCGGGGCGATCGTCAACATCTCGTCGATCTCGGCGCTGCGCCCGCGCGGGCTCACCACCTACACGACCAGCAAGGCGGCGATCATCGGGCTCACCCGCGCGATGGCGGTCGACCACGCCAGAGAAGGCATCCGCGTCAACTGCGTCGCCCCCGGCCCGGTCTATACCCCCATGGTCTACGGCCGCGGCATGAGCGAGCAGGCGCGCGAGCAGCGCCGGCGCGCCTCGGCGCTCGGCATCGAG
>DASZJC010000299.1:0-4000 GCA_035948495.1 Xanthobacteraceae bacterium
GGGCGCGCGATCCGCGCCTACGCTTCGCCGGCGGTCTCGAACATCGCCGCGTCGATTGCTTCCGCGGCGGTCCTGCCGGCCCAGATGACGAACTGGAACGCCTGGAAGTTCCGCTCGCACGCCTCGAGCGCCGCGTCGAGCAACGCCTCGCATTGCTGGTTGGTGGCGCCGACGCCGCCGGTCAGCACCAGCGCGTGGCGGAACATGACCAGCCCGTCGTTCGTCCACAGATCGAAGTGGCCGATCCACAGCCGCTCGTTGAGCCGCGCGATCAGCTGCAGCACCTCGGCGCGGCGCCGCTCCGGAACCTTGAGATCGAACGCGCAGGCGAGATGCAGCGCCTCGATGTCGTCCATCCAGGTGAAGGAGACCTGATAGTCGGCCCAGCGGCCGGTGATCAAAATGGTGATCTCGTCGTCGCCGGCGCGGTCGAACGACCAATCATTGAACGCCGCCAAGCGCTCGACCACGTCGAGGGGGCTGCTGCGGCGGTCTTCCGGGACGTCGATCAGCGACATGCGGTCTCTCGGCTCGAGGGGAAGCGCACTCGCTGCCGCGACGTTGGAAAAACGAGCAGAGCGCGGCGAATCACCTGCCCTTGCGACTATACACCGGCCGACTCCCGGTCCAAGAAAGATCGCTTGGCGTTGTTTCTGTTCAAAAGATTCGGCCCATCGGCGCAATCGGCCGTGCCCTGCCGTCCACAGCGGAATACGCGACATTTCGACTCAGCGGAGATCGGGCGGCCCGCGCGCCAACACGCGGCGCGAGTCTCGGCGCGAGGCTGCGCGCGTCAGTCGAACAGGCTGGAGACCGACTCTTCCGTCGCGGTTCGGCCGATCGCCTCGCCGATCAAGGTCGCGATCGACAGCACCCGGATGTTGCGGGCGACCCGCACGGCTTCGGTCGGCTGGATGGAATCGGTGATCACCAGCTCCTTCAGGCGGGAGGCGGTAACGCGCGCGACGGCACCGCCCGACAGCACGCCGTGGGTGGCATAGGCGTAGACGTCGGTCGCACCCTGCTCGAGCAAAGCGTCGGCGGCATTGACCAGCGTGCCGCCGGAATCGACGATGTCGTCCACCAGGATGCAGGTCCGCCCGTCGACCTCGCCGATCACGTTCATCACTTCGGATTCGCCGGCCCGCTCACGCCGCTTGTCGATGATGGCGAGCGGCGCGTCGATGCGCTTGGCGAGACCGCGCGCCCGCACCACGCCGCCCACGTCGGGCGACACCACCATCAGCTTTTTGAGATCGAAGCGCTCGCGGATGTCGCGCACCATGACCGGCGAGGCGTAGAGGTTGTCGGTTGGGATGTCGAAGAAACCCTGGATCTGCGCCGCGTGCAGATCGAGCGTCATCACCCGGTCGGCCCCGGCGCCGGTGATCAGGTTGGCGACGAGCTTGGCCGAGATCGGCGTGCGCGAGCCGGTCTTACGGTCCTGCCGGGCATAGCCGTAATAGGGGATCACCGCCGTAATGCGCCGCGCCGACGCACGCCGGAGTGCATCGGTGATGATCAGCAATTCCATCAAGTGGTCGTTGGCCGGATAGGAGGTCGATTGCAGAATGAAGGCGTCGGCGCCGCGGACGTTTTCTTGAATCTCGACGAAGACCTCCATGTCGGCGAAGCGCCGCACCACCGCCTTTGCCAATGGGGTCGCGAGATAAGCGGCGATGGCCTCGGACAGGGCACGGTTCGAGTTGCCGGCCACCAGCCGGATCGCCCCGTTGTTGCTCGCCATCGCCCTCTCCTGCGCACGTTCCGGCGAATTGGACACCGGTTCGCCGATAAGAACGTGTGCCAATGCTAGTTCGGGTGGCCTCGCACCCGGGCGGCGTGGTGATAACAAGCCGGCCGTTGCGCGGCAATATCGCGCGAACCGCTTGTCCAGTGGGTTTTTTCAGCGCGGCGCGGCGAGCGCCAGGGTGCGGCCCGGAGCTAGCCCGTCGGCAGACGCCACGGCGGGCGATCCCGGCTCGGCGGGCGGAGCCTGCGGCGCCGCCAGGAACGCCACCAGGCGGTCGATGCTGGTGCGCGCGATGCGGTGCACCATCTGGTCGTCGGCGGCGGCCCATGCGTTGGTCCCCGGGCGACCGCCTGCCTCCTCGCCGGCGATGCGCAGCACGCGCTGCTTGTCGGCGTCATAGACGTCCCACACCCAGCTGATGTGGCTGCGGCCTCCGACGACGATGGCGGCGAGGTAGCCGCGGACGCGGTAGGCCGGGTCGCCGGCGCGCGACACCACCCGGACCTGGTGCGCCGCCGCCTCCGCCGAGAGCGTGGTCACGAGATTCTGGAACACCGCAACCGGCGGCCCGTCGATCGATTCGAAAGCGATGCTGGCGCCCCGCTCGGCGGCGAGATTGGCGCTCGGCGTGGGCGTCGTCGCGCAGCCGCCCGCCGCGAGCGCGAGCGTCAGGCATGCGGCCCAGCCGAGCCGCGTCCGACCGAATGCAAGCCCCCGCGCGCCCCCGCGCCGGCCCGTCCCACTCATCGACACCCCCGGCGGCTTTTTGCAGCGTTCGCGCCGAGGCGCGGGCCGCACGGCCGCAGATTTCTTATGCCTAAGTGGTACCCGCAAACGGGCCGGTGGTCCAGCCCGGAGCGTCCGCGCCAGCCTCTGCCTTATTCCGCGAGGGCGATCGCGTTGACGTGCCGGCCGTAGTCGGCCTCGGCCCGGTGGGTGCTGCGGCGATAGCTGAAGAAGCGGGCCGCCTCCGCGTAGGTGCAGTGGCCGAGGTCTTCGATTCGGCCGACGCCGGCGTCCTGCAGCCGCGAGGCGATGTAGCCCGCCAAGTCGAACATCGCGTGACCATCGCGCGCGGCCGGCGCGAAGAAACGCGCGTTGTCCGGATCGGCGGCGGCAAAGCGCGCCACGAAATCGGGCCCGACCTCGTAATTCGCCTGACGGATCATCGGGCCGAGCGCGACGACCATCCGCGTGCGGGCGGCGCCGAGCCGTTCCATGGCGGCGACAGCGGCCTCGATCACGCCGGCGAGCGCCCCCCTCCACCCTGCGTGGGCGGCGCCGACGACGCCCGCCTCCGCATCCGCCAGCAGCAGCGGCCCGCAATCCGCCGTGGTGACGCCGACCGCGAGCCCGCCCACCCGCGTCACCACCGCATCGGCGCGCGGGGCGCGCGCGCGCGGCCACGGCTGCGTCGCGACGACCACGTCGGGCGAGTGGATCTGGTAGGCGGTGACGAGCCGGTCGGGCGCGACGCCGAGCGCCGCCGCCATGCGCGCCCGATTCTCGGTCACCCGCGCCGGCGCATCGTCCGACCCTAGTCCGCCGTTGAGGCTGTCATAGAAGCCGTCCGACACGCCGCCATCGCGGGTGAAAAAGCCGTGGCGGATGCGCGGCAGCATGGACAGCTGGGAGGCCTGCAGCATGCCACCCGCTTGCTGCATCGTGTCTCAGCTGTCAAATCCCGGCAAGGCGCCGAGCTTCGGGTCGGCGAACGCCATCGCCTTGAACAGCTCGCCCATGGCGACACGGCCGGGGCCGGTGAGGCGTGTCAGGGCGGCATCGATCTCGGCGGCTTGCGCGGCGGTTGCGTTGACCCGCAACGCCGCCGCTCGCGCCTCAATGCCGAGCCGGCGCAGGAATTCGCCTTGCGAAAGCGGCCCATGCACCCGGGCGCCGGCGCCTTGGGCGATCCGGGCAAGCGCGGCAAAATCCACGTGGGCAGTGAGGTCGACCTCGCCGGGCGTTCCCAGCGGGTCGACGAAGCCGTGGCGGCCGACCGCCTGCAACGTCTCGCCGAGCGCGCTGTCGCGGTGGCCATAGTCGAGCACGAGCGCGGCGCCGCCGTTCTGCGCAACCCGGCGGGCGACCTCGGCACCGACGTCGCCGGAACGCCATTCGTACACGGCTCCCGCGGGCGCGGCCGCAAGCGAACCCGGCAGGATCGCTGCAAATCCGGGGATCGGATCGGGATGGAGCGCGAAGGCGAGCGCGCCGTCCGGGCCGATGCCGACCATGCGCTCGTGC
>DASZJC010000300.1:0-8066 GCA_035948495.1 Xanthobacteraceae bacterium
AAGGCGAGGATACGAATGCCGTCCGCGCCGCCCGCCGGCTGGCGGTAGACGCGCTGCAGCGACAGCGCCCGCATCTGAAGCGTCAGGCGGTCGTCGCGGCGGCCCGTGAGCTGGGCGACCGTCGAGAGATCCATGAGGGCCACCGGGTCGGGCGGGACGGCGAGCGCGCGCGCGCTCAATTGGTCCCACAGGGGCGCGAGATCCGTGCCGTCGAACGCCATCTTGGCGAGCCGGGCGAGCCCGATCGGCGCCGGCGGGGTCTCGACGCAATCGCTTGGTGCGCTCTCGATCGTCATGGTTGTCCCGAAGCTCACGCGGCCCGGCTGGCGGCGCCGGCGTCGCCGAACGCCACGACGGCATCGACCAGCGCATCGACGTCGCGTTCCCCGGTGCGATGGTTGACGATGGCGGCACGGATCGCGAGGCGGTTGCCGATCATGGTGGTCGAGGGCGCAACGATTCCGGATTCGTGCAGGTCGGCGACGATCCTGGCATTGAGCGCGTCGGCATCGTCGCCGCGGTAACGAAAGCACACGATGTTGAGTTCGACCGGGGCGAGCAGTTCGAGTTGCGGCGTCGCCAGGATGCGCCGCTCGAGACGGCGCGCAAGGTGGCAGGTGCGCGAGATGACGGCGCCGAGCGCGTCGGTGCCGTAGACCTTCAGGGTGAACCAGGTCTTGAGCGCGCGGAAGCCGCGCGAGAGGTCCGGGCCGAAGTCGCACGGCCAGGGCGAGCCGGCGGCGAGCCCGCGTGTTTCGCGCCGCAGGTAGGCGGCTTGCGAGGCGAACGTGCGGCGATGGAGCGCGCCGTCCCGCACCAGGATAAAGCCTGCATCGTAAGGCACTTGCCCCCATTTGTGGAAGTCGAGCGCGAGCGAGTCGGCGCGCTCGATGCCGGCAAGCCGCGGGGCGAGATCGGGCGCCAGGATCGCCAGTGCGCCGAACGCGCCGTCGACATGGAACCACAGCGCCTCGTGCTCGGCGATATCGGCAAGCGCGGCGAGGTCGTCGATGGCGCCGACATCGACGGTGCCGGCGGTGCCGACCATGAGGAACGGCGTGAGCCCGGCGGCGCGGTCGGCCGCGATCGCGGCTGTCAGCGCGGCCGGATCGATCTGATGCCGCTCGTTGGTCGGGACGAGGCGGAGCGCGTCGCTGCCGAGGCCGCACAGATCCATGGCCTGGGCGATGCAGCCGTGGGCCGCCGCCGACGCATAGGCGGTCGGTCGCTTCTTGTAGGTCGCCACGCCCTTGCGACGCACGCCGATTCCGAATGCGTCGGCGCGGGCGACCAGCACGCCGAGCATATTGGCCATCGAGGTTCCGGTGACGAACAGTCCGGTCGCGCTCTGCGGGAAACCAAACAACTGCGCCGCCCAGCGGACGATCTGGCGCTCCACTTCGATCGGCGCATGGTCGCGGCCGCCGAGGTTGGCATTGAGGCCGGCGGCGAGCATGTCGGCCAGCATGCCGGCAACATTGCCGCCGCCGTGGACCCATCCCATGAAGCCCGGATGGACGTTGCCGGTCGCGAACGGCAGCACGTGGCGCATGAAATCCTCATGCACCGCGGCGAGGTCGGTGGGGGCGGCCGGCACGGCGGCGTGGAAGCGCGCGCGAACCCCGTCGGGGATCGGCTGCCACACCGGACGCGCACGGATGTGCTCGAGATAATCGAACATATCGTCGAGCATCCGGTGCCCCTGGGCGCGGACGCCGGGCCAATCGGCCGGATCGAGGCCGCAAAGCTGTGTTTGCTCATCCATTCGCCTCAAAGTTCCACGAATTCATTAACCATAAGTTTCCGGCTGTTCACGAGCTATGTGACGCTGCGGAAGCGCAAAATGGCCGCGCCGGCTCGCGGTTAACGTTCTGTTGACCATTTGCGTTAACCATTTGGCCCTCGCCGTCAGAACAAGGAGGGACCCGGTGCACGACGTGGCCTATCGCGTGCGGCCCGCCACGCCCGCCGACGTGCCGGCGCTGCTGCGGTTGAAGCGGAAACTGGCGATCCTGGAGAAGGCCGAGTTTGTGCTGCGCGCAACCGAGCAGGACTGGCTGCGCGACGGCTTCGGCCCGCAGGCGCAGTTTACCGCCTTCGCGGCCGAGCACGATGGCACCGTCGTCGGCATGGTGACGGCGAGCGAGCGCTATTACACGAGCTGGGCGGGCTCAACGCTTTATATCCAGGACGTCTACGTCGAGCCGGCCCATCGCGGCCGTGGTCTCGGCGCGGCGCTGTTGGGGTGCGTCGCCGCGCTGGCGCTCGCGCGCGGCAGCCCGCTGGTCGAGCTGACCGTGCGCGAGGACAACCCGGCGCGCAGGCTCTACGATCGCACCGGCTTTCAGCAGGTCGACTGCGCGAATTACGTCATCGCCGGCCCGGCTCTCGCGACGCTCGCCGGAGCGGCCGGGGCGCGCCCCGTGGCAGCAGGTCTCTGACGCGGCGTCGTTACGAGGCTGCCGCGGCTCGCGCGGCCGTCACAGCCGCCGGCTCACCGCAACCGGCGGGCAGGCGCTTGCCGCCGGCGCGGTGGCGCGACCCGTGAGGCCGTAGGTCTGCGGCGCCGCCTTGCGGGCGAGTTCCCCCGCCGCGCCGCGGATGATTCCCTCCGATACCGCGTGCGCCGTGGCCAGCACCGCGAGGTTGATCTGCAGCAGCGCGCGGAAATGCTCGTGCCGGCGGCGCAGGTCCTCGAATTCGCGCGGCAGCTCGCGCGCGAGGTAGAGGGCGTTGCCTCGCACCAGCCCGGCATCGCCGACGTAGAGGCGCGCCAGCTCCGACTTCTTCGGCTCGATCCGCGCAGTCTCGCTGATGCGCCCGGCGCGCACCAGTTGCGTCTCCTCCTCGAGCACCGCGAGCAGCGATGTCATGACCTCGGCGAGATGGCCGATCAATCGCGCCGCTTCGGCGCTGCTGGCGATCGGCGGGGCGGCGGCCGGGCGGGTGGGGGTGGTGCTTGGGGCCATGGCTGATCCGGATCAGTGCGCAGGGGCGGTTGCGCTCGCCTCCTGGTGGGCGAGCAGCGAGCGATAGACGTGATTGGCAAGGCCGATGCCGCCCGCCTTGGCGAAGGACTTGGCGTATTGCTCGGTCAGGAACGAGCGCCAGACGCCGACCCCGACGCCGCCGCCGAACGGGCCGTCGCCGTCGATGCCGGTGAACATGTGCTGGAACATCTGATTGAGGAACACCGCCTCGAAGTCCCGGGCGGCGTTCTTGGCGCGCGCGGTGCCGGACGCGTGCGCGCCGCGCAGCACCGCCGTCGGGTCGCCGCTGCGCGCGGCCGTCTCGGCAACGAGGGCTGCGGCGAGCGTCATGTCACATCATCTCGATGTCGGCCTGGATGGCGCCAGCGGCCTTGATCGCCTGCAGGATGGCGATCATGTCGCGCGGCCCGATGCCCAGCGAGTTGAGACCGTCGACGAGCTGTTGCAGCGACACGCCTTCCCGCACCAGGGCGAGCTTGCGGCCTTCTTCCTGGACGCCGATGCGGGTGCGCGGCACCACCCGGGTCCGGCCGCGCGACATCGGCGCCGGTTGGCTCACTTGCGGGCTCTCGCTGATGGTGACCGTGAGGTTGCCCTGCGCCACCGCGACCGTCGACACGCGTACGTCGCGACCCATCACGATGACGCCGGAGCGCTCGTCGATGACGATCTTGGCGCCGAGGTCGGGCTCGATCTGCAACTGCTCGATCTCGGTAAGCAACTGCACCACGTTGCCCTTGTAGGGGGGCGGGACCGCGATCTCCACCGTCGCCGGGTCGAGCGGCTCGGCGGTCGGCGCGCCGATGAAGTCGTTGATCGCGGCGGCGATGCGGGTCGCCGTGGTGAGGTCGGGGTTGCGCAAGGCCAGCCGCACGTTGGGCAGCCGGTTGAGGGCGAATTCGATCTCGCGCTCGATCAGCGCCCCGTTGGCGATGCGGCCGACCGTGGGCACGCCGCGCACGATCTTGGCGGCATCGCCTTCGAACTGGAATCCCGCGATGGCGATCGAGCCCTGGGCGACCGCGTAGACGTTGCCGTCGGCGCCGAGCAGCGGCGTCACCAGCAGGGTGCCGCCCTGCAGGCTCTTGGCATCGCCCAGCGCCGAAACCGTCACGTCGATCGCCGTGCCCTGGGTGGCGAACGCCGGCAGGCTGGCGGTCACCATCACGGCCGCGACGTTGCCGGTGTTGACCGTGAGCCCGCGGATGTTGACGCCGAGGCGCTCCAGCATCGCCTGCAGCGACTGCTTGGTGAAGGGGATGTTGTTGAGGAAATCGCCGGTCTTGTTGAGCCCGACCACGAGGCCGTAGCCGATGAGCTGGTTCTGGCGCACGCCTTCGATGTTGGCGAGGTCCTTGATGCGCGAGGCCGCGCCCGCCGGCAGGCAGGCTGCCGCCAGGATCGACGCCGCCGCGATCACGGCGAGGCCGCGCTTGGACGTCCCGGTCATCGCTTGCTCCCCGCTGCCGGGCCCTGCGCTCCCCGCGCAATTCCCGATCCAGCAAGCCTCCCTATGCGAGGTTCGTGCCAGCCGCCGGTCGGCGTAACCGCCTGAAATTCAGGTTCTATTTTTTGGCGGGCGGTGGTGTCTCGCGGTAGCGATTGCCGGGCCCGGCAGATTCTGCCCGCCGTTTACTGCCCGTTAACCATGCGGCGGCGAGGCTCGATCGGGGATTCGGGACGGGGCCCCGGGACCAAGGCCGAGCGCGATGCGAGTCTACGGACTGAACGGAACGGGCGCGGCGGTGGTCTCGGCACCGGTGCGCCGCCCGGCGTCCGACTCGTTCAGCGTGGGGAACGAGACGGCGCCGCGCGCGGCCGCCGGTGCGGGGGCGCCTCGGCTGATCGGCGGGATCGACGCGCTCCTCGCCTTGCAGGGGTTCGACGACCCGCTCGAGCGGCGCCGACGCGCGGTCAAGCGTGGCCGCACGGCGCTCGACGCGCTCGACGCGCTCAAGCTCGGGCTGCTCTGCGGCACGTTGGAGACCGGCGCGCTTGCGGCCCTCAAGTCGGTCGCGGCGGAGCTTGCCGAGCGCACCGGGGAACTGAGCCTCGACACGGTGCTGGCCGAGATCGAGCTGCGCGTCGGGGTCGAACTTGCCAAGATCGGCATGCCGCCGGCGGACGGAACGGCCGCCTAGGCCGCCCACCGGCGGCCTGATCGTTTCGACGTAAAGCCCTGCAATGGACGGCTTTTTCCACGGCGCCCGCGGCCGCCCGGGGTGGCCGTGATCGATTATCATACATAGTTGTACGCCGCCGGCTCCCCCTATATAAGCGCGCCGCAGTGAGGGAGATTCGGCCGAGGTTTCGGCCCAAGATTCGGCCCAAAGAGTTCAGTGCATGGAGCCGCGGTGCATGCCCCGGGAAAACGGAAAAGCTTACCGGCCGTCTGACAAAGAGCCTTTCATGAACGAGCGCCAGCGGGACTATTTCCGCCAACGGCTGCTCGTCTGGCGGGAGGAAATCCTCAAGGAGGCGCGCGATACCCTTCAGCACCTGCAGGATGAGAACCAGAACCATCCCGACCTCGCCGACCGCGCCTCCTCGGAAACCGACCGGGCGATCGAGCTGCGCGCGCGCGACCGCCAGCGCAAGCTGATCGCCAAGATCGACGCGGCGCTCACCCGCCTGGAGGACGGCACCTACGGCTATTGCGAGGAGACCGGCGAGCCGATCTCGCTGCGCCGCCTGGAAGCCCGCCCGATCGCCACCCTCTCGATCGAGGCCCAGGAGCGCCACGAGCGGCGCGAGCGGGTTTACAGGGACGATTAGGGCGTGGGGCGCTCCTAGGTCTGCACCCGGCAATAATTCTCCCACATCGCCCGGTATGTCCGTTCGACCGCCTGCGTGTACAGAACGCCGTTGCCGGATGGCGAGGACGCGATCCGCGCGGACAACTCGCGGCGCAACGTCGTGAGGTGATCCGGCATTCCGGCAAATTTCACCGCCAGCGCCACGTAGTCCTCGGCGCTCTGCGCCACCCAATCGCCCATGCCGATCGAGGAGAGGATCGCGCCCGAGAGGCGGCTCGGCGCGCTATGGCCGAGCTTGGCGACCACCGGGACGCCCATGTGCAAGGCTTCCCAGGTGCTTACGCCGCCGTTCTGCGGAAACGGATCGAGGCCGATGTCGGTCCTTCCAAACGCGGCTAGGTGCTGCTCGCGCGGGCTCGAGCCGAGGAAATCGATGCGCTCCCCTGCGATGCCGTGAGCGGCGAACCTCTGCCTGAGCAGATCGCGCAGCGAGGGTTCGTCGTACGCGCCGTCCTTCATCAACAGCTTGGCGCCGGGCACGCCGTGCAGAACCCGCGCCCACACGGCGATGGCCTCGTCCGAAATCTTGGTGATCCGGTTGAACACGCCGAACGTGACGCAGCCGTTTGCGCAAATGGGCGGATCGCCGCGCGGGACCTCGATCGGCGGCAGCGCCGACATGATCACGCAGGGGAGGTCGTAGATCTTCTCCGCGTACAAAGGGCGCATCGCCGCGGGGATCGTCACCGGGTCGGAGAACAGATAGTCGATCGTCGGCAGGCCGGTGCCGGTCGCGTGGCCCCACGCGGTCACCTGCACCGGCGCGGGCTTACGCGCGAAGGTGCCGAGCCGGTTTCCCCCCGAGTGACCGGAAAGGTCGATCAGAATGTCGATCTTGTCGGAGCAAACCCGGTCGGCCAACTCCTCGTCGGACAGTTGCGACGCGTCGATCCAGCGGTCGGCGACGCGCTGAAAGTCTTTGGTCACCTCGTCCCGGAGGGTCGAGCACGAATAGCAGATCACCTCGAACTGCGCCTTGTCGTGATTGTTGAGCACCGGCCACACGGTGGTGGCAGCCGAGTGACGGCGGAAGTCCGACGACACATAGCCGAGAACGATGCGGCGCGCCGGGTCGCGGTCGTTGGCGTGTCTCGAGGGACTCTCCGCCGCGATCTTCGCGCCGATCTGGCGCCACCACTCCTTGCGCGCCTCCTGGTGCTCGGCGAATCCCGCGCGCGGCACGAGATCGAGCGCGAATATCTTGTTGGAGATTGCCTCGGGGAAATCCGGCTTGACGGCGAGCACGCGGTCGTAGCAGGCGATCGCCTCGTCCATGCGGCCGTGCCGCTCGTAGTAATGGGCGAGTTGTGCGAGCGCCTTGAGCGAGTCCGGCCTGATGGCGAGCGCCTTCTGAAAGGCCGCAAAGGCTTCGCCGTAGCGGTTGAGGTTGAGGAAGACGTTTCCGCGGCCGACCCAGGCGGCCGCCAAGGCGGGCTTGAGCGCGAGCGCGCCGTCGTAGCTCGCCAGCGCCTCCTCGAACCGGCCAAGCTCGATCAGCGCGTTGCCGCGGTTGCTCAGCGCGTCGGCATAGCTCGGCCGCAGCGCGATCGCCTTGTCGCAGCTCGCCACCGCCTCGTCGAACCGCCGCGTGTGGCAGAGCGCGTTGCCGCGGTTGCTGTACGCCTCGGCATAGTCGGGCTTGAGCACGATCGCCTTGTCGCAACTCGCCACCGCGTCGGCGAAACGTCCCAGCTCGGTGAGCGTCATCGCGCGGTTGCTGAACGCCTCGGCGTAGTTGGGCCTCAGCGCGATTGCCTTGTCGTAGCGCGCCAGCGCCGCGTCGTAGCGCTTGAGTTCGTGCAGCACGATGCCGTGGTTGGAGCCGGCGGCTGCCGAGCGCGGCTCGACGCCGAGCGCCTGCTGCAGCAGCCCGTCGGCCTCTTCGTATCGGCCGCTTTGATACTCGGTGACGCCGAGAAGATGCAGCGCGTCGAAGTGCCGGGGCGCTCGCTGCAGAATCTCGCGGCAGACCGCCTGTGCGTCGGCGAGGAGCCCGCGCTGATGCAGCCTCAGGGCCTGGTTGAGCGCCTCGGCGGCGTCATAGGCTTTCTTTTGCTGCTTCTTCAGCCTCGCATTCTGAAACGCGCGCAATCCCCTGCTGTCAGTCATCTATTGGCATCCGCCGCCGTCGCTGCGCGGGGAATAGATGATGATTCGCAATGGGTGTCGAGGTTGCGCGGGCGACGGCGCCCGACCAGCCGCCGGCATATTTTGCCGCCCGGCAGGCTCTACCGGGCGGGGCCGAGGGCGGCATCCGCAC